>JBEKAG010000006.1:0-19129 GCA_050015955.1 Nitrososphaerales archaeon | reverse complement strand
GCCTGGGCATGTCGCAGGACAAGTTCCTGCAGGTCTACTCGGTGCTGGGCAGGAGCGACAATTTCTCCGGCGACGAGGTCGGTATGTTCGGCCTGGGCAGGGCCGCATACACCACTCTGACAGACACGATGGTCCTCGAGACGTTCTCTCGGGAGGACAACACTAGGTATGCGGTCATGGGAAAGAGCGGCGTGGCATACAACCTGTTGCCGCAGCCCGACCTGGACTGCTACGGGACGCGGGTAACCTTCATCCTTGACGCGAGGATATCGCTTCCCGACCTGCTGGAGTACATCGTCGACTGCACGGCTTTCTCTGGTGTGGAGACCTTCCTCAACCTGGAGGAGGGCATGGACCTGCAGAGCTACTACAGGTCCGACATCCCGAAGGAGAAGGGAAGGCACAGGCTCGGCCCGAAGAAGTTCGATGAGCGCCTGGAGCAGATGGTCAGGAAGACGAATGCGTGGCACGACGTGGTCAGCTACTTCCCAGTGCACATATCAGACGAGGACTTCGAGCTCTACGCAGCCTTCGTCGTGAGGAAGGACTACAAAGGCCTCTCCGTCTCTTCGGAGAGCTCGGACGAGAAGGAGGTCCGCCTCCTTGGCGCCCCCGTCGACTCAAGGTTGGAGCTGCCCTTCTCGGCCTGGATACTGAACCTCAAGGACGAGCGCAAGTACCCTCCGACTGCGGACAGGGAAAGGCTGACCGACCAATCCACGAAGACGATCCAAGAGAGGGTGGAGTCGAGAATCCCGGAGGCCATCAAGAACATCTTCGTAGCCTCGGTCGGAGAGTACAACGACTCGCAGTTCAAGGAAGTGCTGAGTGGGTACCACGCCCTGGGACTGGAGAAGTTCCTCCCGCCCGAGACGCTCGACGTCTGCAGGTTCGTCACCCTTGAGGTGAAGTGCTACGGTGAGAAGGAGAAGAAGAACCTCTCAGAGCTCCTCCCAGCGAGGGGCGGGCTGTTCTACCTCCCTACGCTTAACGGGCACAAGGTGGCGATGATCAGGTCGGTGGACCCCGAAGCCATAGCATTCAGGTTCGTGAGAGACAACGAGACACCTCTCGAAGAGCTGCTGGAGCTGGTCCAGAGACACGGCGTCAGGCTCGCCGACGAGTTCCTCCGCGAGAACAAGCCCCTTGTCAAGAGGGAGGATGTGCCGCTCGGAGACGCTGTGGTCCATACCGCCGGCACGGCCTACTACAGCTGGGGCAGGTTCGAGACGGTGAGGAGACACGTCACGAGGGTGGAGGCAGACGCGCTCGACGGCACGTCGATCAGGCTCCCGAGGGGCAAGATGCAGCCATACCTCTGCCTGCTCTCGACCTTCAAGACGAGCCACAAACTTGTCAAGGACAACAGGAGGATGGGCGGCGGCATCTCGTTACAAGAGTTCGTTGAGACTCTGAGCGGGAAGAAGGTCCTCACCAACAGTGGGAAGCTCACCTTCAACGAAGTGGCTACCCTTCATCGCGACCCACGCCTGGTCCTCTACAGCGACCCCACGCTTTCAAAGCACTTCGCTGAGAGAGACGACCTTCTAGTCTTCGGCGACAATGACCTCCTATTCGAACTGGCCGTCTTCCTGACCTACAGGGACGCCAAGTTCCAAGCGGACCTCTCCGGCCACGAGGAGTTCAAGGAGTTCGGAGAACCCCGCAAGCTGTACGCCTACCACTTCGTAGGCTACGCCGACTACGAGAAGCTGGGCGACTCCGAGATACTCTACAGCGTCATGCACGTCGTGAAGGCGGTCAAGGATGGGCGCCTGAGGGAGCTCTTCCTCAACGCGGCACAGTGGAGCAAGAACGCGGACGAGGTCGCAAAGATGAGGAAGGACGTGCTCTCCTTGGACCGCCAGATTTCAGAATAGCGAGACAGCAAGTGGAGGTGAGAGGTTGTCAGATCTAATCGTGGTGCTTGAGGCGGTATACGACAATTCAGACATCATGACGGATTACTTCGCCAGGGACACGCCCTACACCAGCTGGTATGTCTGCGAATACCAGGGCAAGGCAGTGACCGAGGCCAAAATGCGGGCTGCCCTCCAGCGACTCCCTGAATGGCTGCATCGGTACGACTGGAAATGGCAGATAGGGGAGAACTATTCGATGTCGGACCACCCGCGCGGGCAGCTCAGAGCTGACGGACAGACAGGAATCCTCGTCTACACGGGTTCCAACAACTCGGGGAGAGAGGTCAGCTTTCTCCTGTCGACAGCTAGCGAGAGCATCTTCCTCATGAACAACAGGAAGGATGTTCTGGTTCCTGCGACCCTCGACGAATTCAAGACCCTTATCGTAAGGAAGGAGGAAGAAAGGCTGACTAACAGAGAGCGCGCCCCCAGGAAGACAGGCTCGAGCACCGTAGACGCCACTGCCAACGCCGGGTCTGCGCTACCGAGTCCAGCCCAGCCCGCAGACAAGACGCCCGGGGAGCTCAGAGCGATCTTCGACGGGATGAATCAGAGCGAGAAGGTGGGTGTCGCGTTCGGCATGTTCCCGGCCAGACTTCAGGGCCTTACGCACAACGATGTCGTGGGGCTGATGAAGCTGCGAGAAGAAGTCGGACCGAGGATGACCTTCGACGACAAGTAGAGGAGGTGCGAGGAATGGCACACAGACTGCCTGAATTCAAAGGCTACACGGTGGACCGACGGCTCAGGGAGTTCCGGAGGATGGTCTTCGGCGAGATGCCGGAGTTCATACCCTTCCAGAGCGAGAAGGGAAGAGAGCTCACGGCAGAGATGCGCAAGAGGCCGTGTCGCTTCTGCCATCATCAGAAAGGAAGAGACGAGCACAAGGCCTCCGGAAACGAAGACTGCAGATGCTCCTGCAACCACTGAGAGATATGGAGGTGAGAACCCAATGGATGAAGGCGACGGTCAGTCGGAAAGGCTAGAATCCCTGAAGGACGACCTCCAGAGGGATCCCAAGAGGTTCTTCGGGTGGGTCTTGGAGCTGAGGGACGAGGCGCCCAAGCTCCGGGACAAGCTCGAAACCGCAGAAAGCATCCTCTCCTATGTGCTGGATTGCGGGACTCTCGACCTTGAGTGCATCTACGACATGGAGACGAATCATCCAGGCGCGGTCGAGAGAGCGATCGAGCTGAAGGAGGAGCTCGGCAGCATAAACTTCGGGAACTTCGTGATGGCGGCAAAGGACAAGGCCCTCAGCGAAGTCGAGGATGAGATCGCCGAGGGAGACACCGAAAGCTTCCGCGACATGATAGTCGACGACAACTACGTGGCCTGGGGAGGCGTTGCCGCGTACGGGAGCTACGAGGGGGAAGACAGAGAGAGGAATCAGAGCAGACAGGAGCTGTTCGCTGACTTCGTCAGCGGGTCCCTCGACAAAGACCGCTTCCTCGAAGAGTACCAGAAACTCGTGTCCGAATCCGACGTTAAAAGCGATCAGGAAGCAACAGTATCAGGTCAAGATGCAGAAACCTAGGAAGAACGACTCGGAGGTGATTGCCGATTGGAGACGCCATATTCAGGAATGACCGAGATCAAGGAGGCAGCCACGCTGGAAGAGGCCAACCGCCTCCTGGCGCAGGGCTTCGTCCTCGTGAAGGTGATGGACCGGATGGTCTACGTGGTCGGCCTGCCGAAAGAAGTCAGCGATCGAAGCGTCCAGGGCAACGGGAACAACGGTCATGCGGGCAACGGCATGACAGTGCATTCCGCCGTCCTGAACTCACTTCAGTGGACGAAGTTCAAGAGCGGAGGCGGAGAATGGACCTTTCTCCTCGGACCGGATGACGCCTTGCTACCAGAGCTCGAGCCCTCGAAGGAGTTCATCGAGAAACTGAGGAAGGAGAAGGAGGCCATCCTAGAAGGCTGGCACTACCGCATCAGCAAAGAGCGGTTCCTGAACCGGTTCCCCACCCAGAAGACGGCGGTGAAGTGACCGGTGGCTAAGCCAGAGCGGCAGCTAATCGACGAACTGAACAGCCTTCTCAAGCTCGGAAAGTACGACGAAGCGATTGCGCTCATGAGGAAGGATGTACGCGCGAGCGAGAGTGCGGTGCTCTACCTCTCCAAAGATATCAGACAGAGGGGCGAGGCGCTGCTGCACCGCGAAATACTGAGAGAACTGGACAAGCAGCCTGTATGAAAGAAATGTGCGGGCTCTAAATAGAACCTAGACTCAGGGAAGGGGCCCACGACCAGGGTCGTGAGCCGATACCAGCCAAATGGGCTGATGATTCCCCTGACGATCCCAAGACCCGAAAGGGCGAGGGTGCTCCTTCGACATTGTTGGAGGGGTTGGCCTATCATCGCGAAAGATGGTTGGGCCGAAACATACCTGCTGAATCTGTTGGGCTAACCCGAACAGGGGTGTCTAGCAGTGGAGGGTATGTCGGGACTGCCTCGCTAGCAAATCTGAGGTAACAAGTCTGACAGCGTGGTAGTCAGCGAAATTGCTCGCCTAACTGACAGCGAGATATAATAGTCAATCTGGTTTTGCCTGTCAAACGACCTAGCTAATGGAAGATTCAAGACAGTCACTTCTAATGCGATTCAAGTCAATACTAGCTCAATTCGACCCAATAACAACGACCACGGTTCTCTCACTTGATTGCTGGCAGATGTTCGCGGAGGAGACCATTGGGGATCCATTAAACTCCCAAGCGATGCTGGAATATGTAGCAGGGTTGTACTCAAAAATGCCAGAAAGAACTCATTCCAAATCGCGTCCAAACTCAGAACAAATTTCGTCTCTGAAGAGTCTGTTTTACGAAATCAGCCAGAGTTACACAATTGCGGAACTAGAGAGGGTTGCGTCTCTCACGAAGCAGACCGATGTATTCAGCAGTGAACTTTCACATTCTGTTTTTGCCTATTTCCACTATGCAAGGGGAGAAGGGTACCCCCACCGCTTACTGGAAGCGTTCACAGAGAAGTATTCTCTACACGACGATTATCTGAGACAGCATTACGGCCTTACTGCCGAGCAGATATCGGAATTCTTCCAGCACCTCTTCCTTCTGGCGTCGAAGTCGGTAAATGACTACCTCACCAATCTCAAGGATGCACTTTCTGAAATTCCAGAGGTGTACAAGGGACTCAACTCAGGAAGTATTTCACCAAACGACCTGAGAAGCATGATTGACGGAATGAGGAGGAAGGACCTAGATGATATGTTCCTATCCAGCGAGAGTACGATACCACACATACTGCAGATTCCCCGTGACGAACTCGAGACTAGATTTCGAAAGCCTTTGGTAGACGCTTCTATTTCGAGATTCGCTCGTCATTTTGGCGAAATGAATCTTGCGTTCGACTCGCCCACAGAGTTCAACGAGTTAAACGCCACGCCCGTCATCTTGATGGGCAATTCACTGTTCTTGCCTGTTCCACAGCTGCTATATCAAGCACCGCTTCGTACGATGTATTATGACCTGATAAAGGATGAGGAGTATGCATCGAAGTTTGAAAAGTCGATTGGAAACTTTCAAGAGGGCAAGACATCAGAATTCTTTTCAAGGGTCTTCGGAAAAGACAGAGTTCACCATTCGTTAAGGTACGGTGACGAGAACCAGTTCGAGACCGACATTTTAGTAACCTTCGACGACCGGCTACTCATCGTCGAGTCAAAGTCGAAAAGGCTTACCGCATCTGCCAAATTGGGGAATTACGATCAAATCATTCGCGATTTCTCGGGTGCAGTCCAAGACGCATACAACCAGGCTATCCGAACTAAGAAGTATATTGAGAGCAGTGAGCTAGCAAGGTTCACCACGCAAGGTGGCGACAACATCGTTCTGAAGAGAAACGACTTCGCTGCAATCTACATTGTCTGCGTTACCTCAGAATCATATTCGGCGCTCCTTACAGAGATTACTCGATTGCTTGAGAAGGACCATGACGGCCCGTATCCATGGGTAGTGAGCATTCTTGATCTGGAAATCGCCTGCGACTACATTTCTAACCCTTACATGTTCATACACTTCTTGGAGCGACGAATACAATGCTACGGCAAGATGATCAGCTTCGACGAATTGGACTATGTTGGAGCTTATCTGATGCACGGACTTCCTTTTCCGCCGGAGTGGAAGAATGCAAGCAATGTGATTCTCTCCGGGTTTGCGGAGAAACTCAATGGAGAGTACCTGAAGAGCATCGGGATAAAATATGAAACTCCTCCGCTGAGAGCTCCGGACAGGCCGGAATTCAGGCACATACTCCAGACGCTACAAACATATGGGGGCAAAGGGCATACTTCCGCAATAATCCTCCTGCTCGAACTCGACGAAGAAAGGAGGGCGGAACTCGTTGACGCAATAAGCCAAGTATCGAAATTGACCGCAAAGGATCACAAAAGGCATGACGTTACGCTAGTTTACCAGGATTGCGGGATTTCGTTCCTAGCAGCTAATTCAAGAGTGAACATGCGAAATCAAGTCATCAACTTGGGGATTCTCAAGAAATACAAGCATAAACGACGCGCTTGGCTCAGCTTAGGACGGGCAATGGATGACTCCAGATTCCTTGTGAACGAGTTTTGTCACATCAAGTCTGAATGGGAGTATGACTCTGAGCTGGAAGCGTTATCAAAATACTTGAGTGGCACGAAGACGGATTAGACATAAATCAAATGTCTCGCGGGCTCGCAAGGGCCTCAACGAGCGAGGGAGGCGTAATGAATCGCGCCGAAGTGTCGTTGCGGATGTTCTTCCCCTTTTCCCTGTGTTTTTTTTGAAACTTCTTCCGAGGACCTTGCCTCAGGCTCCCTGACGTCACGCTCCGAAGCTTGGACCCCGAATCGACATCCCGTACGGCAGGTTCGAATCTTCCATTGTCCTGCGGCTTGCAATAACACTCTACCCTGTATCTGGACCGCCCCTTTTGGCAAGATCTTCGAGACGATGATGAAGGGATCGTCAGGCAATCAGCCATCACCTTCGACTTCCTGCCCCGAACAACATCTCCCGTCCTGCCCAAGCCCGTTGTTGTTTTCGCTCCAGGTTGGTCCGTAGTGCCTTCATCAAGTTCAGGTGTCTTCTATTTCGGGGGGAGCGGGAACATCCGCGGAGGCTGATAGCAGTGGGGTGTGCTGCGCCTCCACGGTCAATGTCGCAAATAGACCACGACTCTAGCCTGCCAAAATCGAAGGCCCTGAGGCATTCTTTTAGTAGCCGCCTGCTAAGAGACCTCCTGAGCCGAGCTTTTCCAAGCGCATAATTTGCAGTTGACGTCGTGCTCCTAACAGAAGGGGTCAGTTAGCCCGCAACCCTTAACCCAACCCGATTTGTGAAGTATGTCGCTTGCCGAAGCCCAAGCGAAGGAGCGGCCAACTCCGTCTCAACAACAAGTACTCCCGTCACCGAGAAAAAGTGACCTGGGAGGTCCCCGGAATAATGGAAGAAGGAATCGAGAGGCTCAGGGAGCTCTACCCACAAGTCTTCGTTGAAGGCGAGATCGACTTCGAGAAGCTCAGAACGACCCTCCGAGGAGCGATAGACAAGAGCCCAGACAGATTCACCTTCTCCTGGGCTGGCAGGAGAGACGCCGTGCAGATTCTCCAGATGCAGACTAGGGCCACTCTTGTTCCGTCAAAAGCTGAATCATTAGCTTACGATTCAACTCGGAACCTATTCTTGGAAGGAGATAACCTCGAGGTCATGAAACTGCTGTACAAGCCTTACTTCGGGAGAATAAGGCTGGCCTACATTGATCCACCCTACAACACTGGAAATGATTTCGTCTACCAGGACAACTATGCTGACCCTCTAGAATCATACCTTCGAATCTCTGGTCAGAAGAGCGCAGAAGGCAACCTCCTCACGAGCAACCCTGAGACCAGTGGACGGTATCACAGTGCCTGGCTTACGATGATGTATCCTCGCCTCTTCCTGGCACGCCAACTGTTGCGCGAGGATGGTAGCATTTGGATTTCGATTGACGACACGGAAGAAGCCAATCTGAAACAGATTTGCAATGAGATATTTGGAGAGGAGAACTTCGTGGCCACATTCATTTGGGAAAAGCGGACTACCCGAGAGAACCGGCGAGTCTTCTCATTCAATCACGATCTCGTATTGTGTTATGCCCGAGACAAGAATCTCTTTCAAGCCAGCAGAAATCTGCTTCCTTTGTCAGAAGAAGTACTGGAAAGGTACTCGAACCCTGACAAGGACCCACGGGGCGATTGGCAATCTGTCTCCCTTAATGCCCAAGCTGGCCATGCGACCCCGGCACAATTCTACAAAATCAAGACGCCAAGCGGTCGGGTCCTTTCACCTCCTCCAGGCCGGTGTTGGAGCGTAACGGAGCCCAGGCTTCAGGAGCTAATCAAGGATAACCGAATCTGGTTCGGTCAGGATGGCGACAATGTACCTCGGGTCAAAGTGTTTCTTTCGGAGGCCGACAAGGGATTGACGCCACAAACTCTCTGGACTGCGGATGAGGTCGGAACGAACGATTCGGCGAAGAAGGCTCTCATTGATCTTTTCTCTGGGAAATCAGTCTATGAAACTCCAAAACCGGTCCAGCTGATGAAGCGCATAATCACAATAGCGACCTCTCCTTCAGAGGGAGACTGGATTATTGATTTCTTTGCGGGATCATGCACCACGGCCCACGCTGTAATGGAACAAAACGCAGAGGACGGAGGAAATAGGAGATTCATGATGATCCAGCTACCTGAGCCAACTCCCAAAGACTCGGATGCGAGAAAAGCTGGCTTTGCCACTATCGCAGAGATAGGGAAGGAAAGGATCAGACTTGCAGCGAAGTCAGTTACCAGTCAGCATGGTTCGCAGTTGAAAGTCAAAGAGACTGGCTTTGCTAGTGATTTGGGTTTCAAGACGTTCAAACTGGCGGAATCAAATCACATGCAGTGGAAAGGGGTTGGCGAGAGAACGCCGGAGAAGTATGCTGAGGAGATGAAAGGGCACATCGATTCTCTGGTCAAAGGCTGGAGGGAAGAGAACGTGATTTGTGAAGTGGCCCTCAAGGAGGGGTTCGGGCTTGACAGCAAGATGGAGTTACTGAAGGAGTACAAGGAAAATAGAGTCTGGAGGGTCAAAGACTCAGAGAGTGATATGTCATTCCAGATTTGCCTTGATGAGGAGCTTAACCGCTCGCTCCTGAAACGTCTCGATGTTGACAAGGAGTCTGTGTTCATCTGCAGGGAGAGTGCGATTAACGATACAAGCGCGGCGAACCTTGCTCTTCAGTGTCGCCTGAAGACTATCTGACGTGTGAACCTTGGAACTGAAATTTGACGGAGCTCAGGAATTTCAAGTCGAGGCAATCGATGCAATAGTTAGGTTGTTCGATGGTCAAAGTAAGATTGAAGCGGAAATCAGGTTCGTCCAAGGTGCGGGCTTCGTCGGGTCGCCGAACAGATTAGACATATCCGATGATGAGATACTCTCGAACCTGAAGCAGGTGCAACAGGACAATGGAATAAAGACTGACGATAAGCTGCAGATTATCACCGAGGAGATAGAGACCGCTGATGGTCGGAAGCCTGCCAGATTTCCGAATTTCTCAGTAGAGATGGAAACCGGCACAGGCAAGACGTACGTGTACGTTAGAACTGCACTGGAGCTGAACAAACGCTACGGCTTCCGGCGATTCATCGTGGTCGTTCCTTCCATAGCCATCAAGGAGGGGGTCCTGAAGACTCTCCGAATCACCCAAAGGCACTTCCAAGGGCTGTTTGACAAGATTCCCTACAGCTATTACGCCTACGACTCTTCCAATCTGACGCAGATTAGGCAGTTCTGCTCCTCCGCGAGCCTGGAGATCATGATCATGACTCTGGATTCGTTCAACAAATCCATGACGGAGGACGGAGTTGGTAACGTGATTCGCCGACCTACTGACAGGCTTCAGGGGGCGGTACCCATTCATTTGATTCAAGCTGCTAGGCCAATCCTCCTTCTTGACGAGCCCCAGAACATGGAAAGTGAAAGGAGCGTATCGGCATTGGCCGCCTTGAATCCTCTGCTCGCGTTAAGGTACAGCGCGACCCACAGAAACCCATACAACCTCGTCTACAAGCTAACTCCAGCTGATGCCTACAAGCAGGGATTGGTGAAAAAGATTGAGGTTGCATCTGTCGTTAGGGAGGACGACCCCAATCAAGTCTTTGTTCAATTGGAACAAGTAGTATCCCGAAAGAATACTGTTACAGCCGTCATAACTGTGAATAAACTCTTCAAGAGCCAAGTGGTTAAGCCAACAACTCTCTCCGTAAGGCCGGGAGACAACCTAGGAGACAAGACCAATCTTCCGGAATACAGATCCTTCATTGTTGAGGAGATAAACCCAGGATCCAACCTCATCATATTCACCAACGGTGTCGAGCTTGAAGTTGGAGAGACACACGGCGCTGACAAAGAGGCCACATTCCAAGCCCAAATCAGGTACACCATCGAGGAGCATTTCAGGAAGCAGAGAAGGCTGAAAGAGGGCGGGATTAAGGTGCTGTCGCTCTTCTTTATCGACAAGGTAGACAACTATGCGTCTGAGAACGGCATCATTCGACGACTTTTCACCAAGGCATTCAACGAATTGAAACAGGGCAATCCAGAGTGGGAGAGCTACGATGTCGAGGAGGTTCAAGCAGCGTATTTTGCCGCGATCAAAAAGAAGGGCGAGTTCCTCTATGAAGACAGCACTGGGTCTTCGCGCAAAGATGAGGAAGCGTACGATTTGATCATGAAGGAAAAGGAGAAGCTACTGTCATTCGATACGAAGGTCGCTTTCATCTTCTCACACTCGGCGCTTCGGGAAGGTTGGGATAATCCCAACGTGTTCCAGATTTGCACCCTCAACCAGACCTCGTCGGAGATGAAGAAGCGTCAGGAAATCGGGAGAGGTGTACGACTAGCTGTCAATCAACAAGGCGATCGTGTGCACGACCCACAGGTGAACCTGCTAACGGTCGTGGCGAACCAGAGTTACGAGACTTACGTTGAACAGCTTCAGCAAGAGATTGTGGAGGAGTACGGGGAAGAGGTTGAGCTGCCTCCGCCTCCGGCAAACGCGAAGAAGCCGCGGCAAATCAGGCTGAGAAAGGAAATGACCCTAAAGCCTGAATTCAGGGAGCTGTGGGAACGAATTAAGCAGAAGACTCGCTATACTGTCGAGATTGACACCGAACGACTAATCGACGATTGCGTGAACCTCCTCGACTCGGTTGAAATCAAAGCACCTCGGGTTACAGTGACAAAGGCGCGCGTCGAGTTGAACCAAGAGGGTGCTTTCGAGGCCCTCCAAATCAGCTCGGCAAGGACATTCGTGGATCTGGCTGGCCGGTATCCACTTCCCAACTTGGCCGACACTATGGCACACATACTTGAGAACACTACTCCTCCTGTGCGACTCTCGAAGAAGACTCTTGTCGAGATATTTCTCCGAGCCAAAAACAAACAGGCCGCCATGGACAACCCATTCGAATTCGCTTCTATGGCTGCCCGACTGATTCGCGAGCGTTTAACGGACTACCTTGTTGATGGAATTAAGTATGAGAAAATCAACGAGTGGTATGAAATGAGCCTGCTTCAAGAATCCTTCCAGAGTTGGGAGCAATACGTCGTACCTTCAACGCGATCGATATACGATGGAACCGAATACGACTCTGACGTTGAGAGGAGATTTGTTGAGGATATGGAACGGCTTCCACAAGTGGTGATGTATCTCAAGCTGCCTCCTTGGTTCACTCTAGCGACTCCGGTCGGCACCTACAATCCAGACTGGGCCATCGTCTGGGACGAGGGGGAAGGCTTGGTTAGGGACCCGAAGAAGTTGAAGTTGTATCTGGTTAGGGAAACCAAAGGCACTACTTCGCTGAATGAACTTCGTCCAGATGAAAGAAGGAAGATAAAATGCGCCCAGCGCCATTTCGGCGAAGCTCTAGGTGTTGATTATAAGGTCGTCGTCAACGCAAAGCAGTTGCCGTGAATCTCTCTCAGGGCTTCCGCATCGGGAAGCTGGCCTTGGCCGTCGGACAGTCCCACCTGATGTCGCACGCTCCGCAGGTCTCCTTCGAGGGCATCTTTTCGGGCGGGGTCCAGTCTTCCGCCTCCCGCCTTCTCTCTATTTCTTCAACGGTCTTTTCAAATAGTTCTACGGATCCTCGTGCCGCCTCCGAGCCGAGGGGGACCTCAACTATCATGTCCTCGAGCTTTTCCTCTCCAATGAAGCATAGGACTGCTCGCGCTGGATACTTCCCGTGTCTTATCTTGTAGAGCTCAGAGTACACCTGCATCTGGAAGATGTAGTTCTTCATCTCGTCAGAGTTCGCCGGGACCTTTTTCGACCCCTTGTAGTCCCAGATCTCAAGTTTTTCCTCGTTTCCCTCCGCGCTCGCCAGGACATCCACAACCCCGTGCATGTAGAAGTCCTTGAAGTCGGCTTTGAGCTTGTGTTCAGTGTCCTTGACCCTTGGATAGAGCTTGGGCCCGTAGGCCGAATTGAACCTCTTCAGGTATTCCATTGCACTCGCTTCTGCTCTCCTACTGTAGGGGCGGATCCCTCGTGCTCTGAGGGCTTCCGTGACGGTCCTGTGATAAGCTTCGATGTCGCCGTCGCTCGGCACCCCCTTCCCACGCCCTTCCATCAAACCCCTGAACTGGCGGTGGGCCCTGTCTAGGACCTCGTGAATGACGATTCCGAAGTAGAGCTGAGTCGACTGGGCCGGAACATACCCTTTCACTGCGAAGTAGCCGTATTGGCGAGAGCAGCGCCTGAAGGCCAAGATGTCCGCGGTTATGCTGTACGCTCTCCTGATCTTGGCCTCCTTCGGAGGGACCACCTTCATTTCCCCAAATTTCTCAGAGTCACCGGGGCCCACGATTACTGCTTCGTTCCTTTGGAACCAGCCCTCATCTACCATTCCATTCACCCAATACCCAGTTTGAGGTCGAGTTCCTCCTCCCGCATAGGACGAGCAGGTTTCTGGCCCTCGAATAGGCTACGTAGTACCTCCTGACGAAGTCCTGCTCAGCTCTCGCCTGAGGTGTCCCAACAGGCTGCCGTCTGGACCATGGAGATAGAAAGCCCTCAGCCCAATGCTCTGAGCTAGGCTGAGGCGTCTCGCTGAGGTTGTCTACCACAACAACAGGGAACTCAAGCCCCTTGGCTTGGTGGACAGTCATTACCTGGACATAGCCCGTCGGCATGATCTCTTCTTCATCCTCAGGCTCGTTCAGCCCGTAGGCCTCGATGAATCCTGTGAACTCTCTGTAGATGCTGGTCAGGAGGGTGAAAGACATCAGCCCAGTAGTCGATGCTGAAGAGCGTAGCACTCCGTATTGCTCGGTGAAGGCACTGAAAGCGTCCAATAGGCTTGTTATCTCTGCGAACCTAGCGGCAAAGTTCGAATCGAGCTGCAGTTGGCTGAATGGGGGCAGCGAAAGGATTCGATAGAAAACGTCCATCACAGTGCTCCCAAGGACTTGCCCTCGAGGGAGTTTTGCGATGCTGGCCTGAGACTCTCGAACATAATCTGCCAGCTCCCTTCCTTCGGGAGACGCCGCTAGGGCCTGATACGCCCCAATCCAATCATTCGCTATCTCCTGGACTCTCCCGGAGATTGCGCCGTACGCCACCAGGTTCCTGTCAAGCGTAACCACGAGTGCTCCGAGCAGCTGCATGAACACAGGGTCCTCGTGGAGGGCTCTGCTTCTCGGGTTGTACACGGGGATCCCCTTTGCTCTTAACGCGGCGGTGTAGTGGCCCGCATTTCTGGGTCCTTCTCGGGTGCTTCTGAATAGGATTCCCACCTCCTTCCAGTCACGAATCAATCCGTCATTCTTCAACGCGACCAAGAAGTCAGCGAGCCTGTTCGCAGCGTCCGCTATGTCGGTCCCCCAAACGGCACAAACAGGAGGGTAAATCCCCTTTACAGGCCCCTTGGCCACCATTTCGCGCTTGTCGGGAGCTCGCGCCCCCGGCTGCTGCATCACTTGCTGGCTGGAGATGTACCTGTTTATCCAATCTACGATGCCCGGATGGCTCCTCAGATTCTCGTTCAGGTTGACAGTCTTTGGGTCCGCTCCGAGGTGCTGCTTGCATCTTGCACCGAACTGCACTAGTGAATCTACCGTGCCACCACGGAACCTGTACAGTGCCTGGTCGTCATCGCCAACCACCGTGACATTGTTGCCGATTACCTTTGCGATTGTGAAGTAGATGTCCTCCTGAATGGGATTCGTGTCCTGATACTCGTCGACCAGAAGGTACTGAATTGGAGGGATGTCCCTGGTTTTGTCGCCGGCGAGAAACTCCTGCCCATGCTTCGAGTTTAGGAAATCGATGAAGTACTCCTGGAGTACGCTCAAATCGCACCTGGCGTGCTGTCGAAGACTCTCACGGTAGCCTTTGTAGATCCGCGCTAAGGCTTCCGCGGGCGCATTTCCGCTGTGCTCCATGCCAGCTACATCGACTCGGAATTCGGTAATTCTGTCGAAGAAGAAGCCGGCAACGTCAGTTGAGTCCCATTTGTTGGGCCCGAAAGCCCGGTTGAAGCGGTAACGAGTGAAGAGCGGAGCGTAGTCCTGCCAATGGTCGTGGAAAAAGTCCAGGACGGGGTCTTGGTTGTAGAGGAAGAACGACCTAGCGTTCTCATCTAGCAATTCGAGATCAATGTACGAGGGGAACCGGAAGTCCCTCATGACCGAGTTGCAGATACTGTGAAGGGTCCCAGTCCTGATCGAAGTCGCATCGATCCTGTCCCCCCATCCTAGGTCATCAACGTATGAAGAGATCCGGTTGAGGAGGCTCCGTGCTGCCCGTTCGGTGAACGTAGTCAGAATGATCGAGCTGGGGTCGATTTCATCGCAGGCGATTAGCTTCAGAGTCCTAGCCACCAGGACTTCGGTCTTCCCCGAACCCGGGCCTGCGGTGATCCAAAGAGGGCCTTTGCCATGCGAAATTGCAGTCTTCTGGTCGTCACTGTACGCATTCCCTGTTGCCTTCTCTAGCCGCTGAATCAGGTCTGCGGCTTCCAACGCCCCAGCTGTCCACCTAGAAGTTAAAAGCGGTACACATCAACTTGCGAACAATCTCAGTTAACCAGGCGGCTCAGGGCCCTCAACGTTTTTTCGGAAGGACTTCCCGGGCTTGGAGCTGGGGACGCCGAGGGAATGGTATTGACCGCGATAGCATTACCGAGTGAACAACTCTCCGTTCCTCCCGAGGTGCAAATTCCGCCCCTCCCACGAACGCCGTTCAAGCTCGCCTACAAGACGAAATGGGGCAAGATGTACAGGGGCAAGGCTGAGCACCTCTGGAGTAAGCGGAGGCTCTGGAGATACAAGGGCAAGGTCAGTCTGATACTCACCTCGCCCCCCTTCCCGCTTAACAGAAAAAAGAGGTACGGTAATCTTCAAGGCGAGGAGTACAAGAAATGGCTCGCGAGTTTCGCACCCTTGTTCAGGCAGCTGTTAGAGCCCCAAGGATCGATTGTGATGGAGGTCGGAAACGCTTGGGAGCCCGGAGAACCTGTCATGTCCCCCCTCGCCCTCGAATCGCTTCTCGAGTTTCTGAAGGCAGGGCAATTCAAGCTGTGCGAGCAGTTCGTATGCTACAACAAGGCAACGCTCCCTGGCCCTACCCAATGGGTGAATGTTGAGAGAATCCGCGTGAAGAACGCGTACACTCATGTCTGGTGGTTGTCACCGACCGCCCGGCCATTGGCGGACAACAAACAGGTCCTTACTCCCTATTCCGAAGCCATGCTCAATTTGCTGGAGAAACGAAAGTATAACCCTGGTAAGAGGCATTCAGAGCATGTCATAGGTAAGAAGTCCTTCTTCAAGAACAACAAAGGCGCGATCCTCTCCAACGTGATTGAGTTCACAAACACTAGGTCGACGGACATCTACCTTGAATATTGCCGAAAGCACCACCTCAAGGTCCACCCGGCCCGCATGGCCATGAACGTGGCAACCTTCTTCGTCAAGTTCCTCACCACCCCCGGCAGCCTTGTCCTCGACCCCTTCGCCGGAAGCAATGTCACCGGGGCCGCGGCCGAACAGCTCGGTAGGCGTTGGATATCGATTGAACGGAGGAAGGGCTACATCACGGCTTCCAAGGGGAGGTTTCCGCGCCGCGGAAGGCCTAGAAAGCAGACTGGCGAGTAGTAGGAGACACTGGAGCCTAGGGGAAATTCCTAGGTCCTATTACCGGCAGCAACAGAAGAGTGTTATAACGTAGGACTCATGAGTAGAGGGAGGGTTGCCTTCAGGTTACGGTGAGGCTAGGCGTCTCGCGTACTTTCGTGTTCTCATGCAGGAGGCGCTCAAGCGTGGACCGATCGACATGGAGACGTTTTTCGAGAGAGCTGTCGATAAATCTAAGAAAATGCATGCCGCCCTCGAGCAATACACTCGCTCGACCGGAAGGATGGAAACTGTGGCGGTCGCGCGTAACTATTCTCGGTTTGCAGATTCCCTTGAGCTCATCAAGATCGAGAGTGGGCGAATTATCCCGACCGGGCAGACACTGTTCCTCGCCCGTTTGAACCCTAAATCAGATTCGTTCGTCCTGTCTCCTGATGAAAGGATGGCATTTTTCTTTCACATATGGCCAAAACTATCGGGCCTCAGGGAGCTCGTGTCGGCCTTCAACCCGAGCGGAACCACGTCGACCAAGGTCCTCAGGACGAAATTGCAGGACGAACACCTCGCTGAAACCTATTCTGAATGGCTCGTCGATCTAGGACTGGCGAAGCCCACAGGAAAAACACGAGGTACGTTCTATCTCCTAGACGAGGGACGCAGCATTGGGAGAATTCAAGACCCGGCAATGGCGTCGTCTGTGTATGCTGGGCTAGTCCTTTCTGCCCCAGTCAGCGTCGGGCTTTCGCTCTCCTCGAACATCATTTGGGAACTGGTGAACTCGAGCTCCGAGGCGCTATCACCAGAGGTACGACGAGGGTTTGACAGGTCGATCATCTCGGCGCTTCCTGTCCTAATGTTAATGCAGCTTGAGATAGTGAAACGCCACCATCTGTTCTTTTCAATTGAACATCTGCTGGATCTGTGCAAGAAGTCGTTGAGGGAATACGGTGCTACCTTCAAATGGGACCCTCTTTACCGCAATGGCTACATTCGTTTCAAGAGGCTTGGTTGACAATTGGCTTTGGACCCTTATGGCGCTGATTACGCAACTTCACTAAACGCCATAGGCTTGGACCCATCACTTGATCCGTTCCCAACCGAATCGCCTGCAGCCGTGGACTACTGGGCTGACAACAAGACCTTACTGGAGAAACTCCTCTCAGCACAGGCTGACACGCTAATGTTCTCGACGACGAAGCTGTACATCTTCTGGGGGCCCTATGGAGTGGGGAAGACCTTCGCGGTGCAGTACCTTTCGAACAAGGAGGTCAGACGGAAGATCCTGCAGCGTTTGTCCAAGGGAGGAGCTCAAACAGATTACTTGACCACGACGGTAACTGCGATCGCACCTCGAAGGACGGGAGACCTGACTTTCACGCTCTACAAAGCAATCATGGAGAGACTCGTGGACGCGATTGCCGAGGATGAATCTCTGGTGAAGCTCCTCAGAGAACGCGGTTCGAGTGTCGATTCAGCAGCAGTGGGCCGCGCGTTCGCGAACATGACAAAGAGCATTTACAAGACTCTTGGCGGGGATCTGAACAAGCAAAGGATGCGGGAATCGGATGGCTACAGATTCTTGCTTCTGGAGCGAAACAAACTCGGCAAGCTTCAGGACACTCGAGATATGATAATTGCCCTAAAGATGCTTGTTTCCTGTTTGCTCACACGATATCAAAGGGTCGTGATATCAATTGACGAACTCGATAACCTGAGAACCTCAACGATAACCGAGAAGTTCCTGTTCAGCGATTTCGTGCGGAAGATCCACGACGAGGTTGACAACGGGCTCACCTTGATTCTAATCTTCTCTTTCCCAAGTTTCCAGAACGTGGAAGATATCCTTCAACAAGCAGCTGCGACCAGAGCGGCGGAGCCAATTGAGTTTCCTTTGGTTACAAGAAAAGAGGACGTCGTAGAATACATCACGGATTGCATGAGCAATCCCGATGAAGTCATCGAGAAAGGCGCCGTGGCTAAGATCGCCGAAGACCTGCTTGTAGCGTCGGGCAAACAGCTGACTTTCAGGGAGATCAACAAGGAAATGCACAGGATTTTTGCCATGGCTTTCATAGCGAGTGGAAAGCAAAAGAGCTTCACTATTACTTCAGCGCTCTATTCCCAGTCAAGGAAGGAGCCGTCCGTCATCAAAGATCTAATGAAGGAGTTGCGTGAAACTAGTAGTGAGCACTGAACAGTGGGGACAATTATGCGTACTCCCCGATGCAAACCTGTTTCATCTTCTAATTGACCAGAACTTGGACATCAACGACCTGGAGAATATCGAGTTGCTCGTGGCACCCTTTGTGGTGGTCGACACCGTGCGAGATGAGTTAACTGAGAAACTAGAGTCCCTGGATTTGCCTGCGAGGACAGTTTGGGACCACGCGGTATGGCATCGGAATCAGCGGTATGAGAACCTCTTGAGGGCCAATCGGCGTGACCCTTTCGATTCACTCAAGGAGATCAACCGTATACGGGACTGGGCCCTCCCGATGTTGCACAGCTTCGTCCCAAGCCTTAGCGACGCGGACGCCTTCTTGTTGGCATCTTCCTTTTGGATTCGAAGCAGGACTAACGTTGAACCAATCATCGTGGCTGAAGATAGAGGAATCCTGTTTGCATGCCATGTTCTCAGTTCCTACATCGGGATGTCTGTGGGAGTTCACTCAATCTTTGAGCTTATGAGGTTGACCGGACTTCAAGACTACGTCGGTGCTTATTCCGATGGCTATCGGACTCCGTTTCCACGGGTCAGTCTTCCATCGGATCAATCTCGAGACGGAATCGTGAGGGATGTGGAAATCATGCTCAAGCGTGGTAAACTCGGCACCCATCCGCAGCTCTCCGCGAGAGATGGAATTCGGAGAATCACACCACGGGATAGGTCTTGAGCATTCCCAGTTAGCTTAAAGCAAGCACTTTGCCACTTGCTGATATCGATTGGTCCTTCCTAACAAGGATAACCTGCATCTGCCTCTGCTCAGGGTGATATCTAATGCCAAGGGGGGAAGCATGATAGCCAGGGAGGCTGTA
>JBEKAG010000005.1:0-19256 GCA_050015955.1 Nitrososphaerales archaeon | reverse complement strand
TTCGACTAGTGCCCCCGCTGCCCTTGCGGTCCCCCCTGTCGCTAAGAGGTCGTCGACAACCAGAATTCTGTCTCCTTTCGAGATTGCACCCGAGTGGATCTCTAGGCCTTGCTTCCCGTACTCGAGCTCGTAGTTCACACCCAGCTTCTTTCCCGGGAGCTTTCCCAGCTTCCTGGCCGGCACAAACCCGATTCCGAGCCTGTCGGCGATTGGTGCGCCCACGATGAAGCCCCTGGCCTCGATTCCCACTATCTTGTCGACCTTTCTGTCCTTCCACATCGAAACGAAGGCACTCGTCACCTTCCTGACCAGTGGGCCGTTCTTCCAGAGCGTCGTCAGGTCCTTGAACGTGATTCCCTTCTTCGGATAGTCATGAATCGTCCTTATGTTTCGCTTTACCTCCTGTTCGAGAGTGACCATCAGGCGCTCAGCCTCGCGTTCTTTAGCGCAGAGTCACAGCGACAAGTGCGCTCCTGCGGGAGCCGTTCTGCAATCTCGACTATCAGGCTTGTGAGCCTCTTCATGTTCCTCTCGAAGACTCTTATCACTTCGTGGTGGGAGACCGGCTTCACCTTTGGGTCGCCTTCGAGGCCAGCGTCGTAATCCGTCACCACGGAGACGTTCAGGTAGCACAGCTCCTGTTCCCTTGCGAGGACGACCTCAGGGTACTGGGTCATGTTGATGACGTCCCACCCCTGTCTACTGAAGAACCCGCTCTCGGCCTTCGTCGAGAACCTGGGTCCCTGGATTACGACTACGGTACCTCTGTCGTGGAACTCTACACCCAGCTTCCTAGCAGCCTCCAAGGCGACCTTTCTCATCTGGGGGCAATAGGGTTCGGCCGTGCTCACATGTGTAGTCTCGGGCCCATTGTAGAATGTGTCGTCCCTCCCCGTCGTGAAGTTCACAAACTGGTCGCAGAAGACGAGGTCCCCTGGTTCGACCTCGGCCCTGAGGCTTCCGACCGCGTTCGGCGCTATGATCCTCGTGACTCCGAGCTGCTTGAAAGCGTGGATGTTTGCCTTGTAGGGGACAGCATGCGGGGGGTATTCGTGATGGATTCCGTGTCTCGGCAGGAAGGCGAGCTGCCTCCCGCCGACAGACGAAATCGTGACCTTCCCGCTGGGGAGCCCATACGGGGTGCGCATCTCGATCGTCCTGCCCGAGTCCTTGAGGAAGCTGTAGAATCCAGACCCGCCAAAGACGCCGATTTCCGCCCTCGGCTTCACGTTTCCAGCCACGACGAATTCAGTATTAATTCCCCCCTGATTTACGGCTCAAAACCCCCAAAATTCACCATGAACTCGCACGAAACCTTTGCACGAACGTGTTAACTCGTACGGTGCGGTCTCGTTCGAGAGAGTCTGACTCGATCGAGACAGTCTGTCTCTGAGAGGGGGCGCGCCTGTGTGTAAGAATGCGGTGCACTTCAAGGGGGTTCTGTTAACTTGATGGGCCATCCACTGATTTACGGATTCTTTGCCAGGCAATGGCAACGTTCAAGACCCCGACGCATGTTGTCTGGGTACGTAAATGGCTAACGCTTCCATTGAGCGCGCGCTGTGCCCCGTCGCCTGATCAGTCTCGCCTGCGACGATGATATCCGGTCACTCGTATTACACCTTCCAACGAAATGCTCAAGCCACGCAGTGTCGAACTACCGCCGTTGAAGAAGGAAAGAATCTACTCGGTCTTCACGACCAAGGACGGCAGGTCGATCACTCTGAGGCCACTAAGACGTGGCGACTTGGACGCTCTCGTCCCCTTCGCCAACGGCTTCGTGAGAGAGAAGAGAAGGAACAGGGAGCTCGGCATCTCGTCGATGGACAGATGGATGACGAAGGCAGACGAGAAGAAGTTCCTTGACATCACCCTGAGGAACAGGACAAAAGGGAGAGGGGTCAGTGTGGTCGCATTCCACGGTGAGCGGCTGGTAGGACACTGCGACTTAGTGGGCAGGACCACACATGACGAGAGGCACACTGGATTGCTGAGCATTGTGGTAGTCGAAGGATACCGCGGTGTCGGGCTGGGAGAAGAGATGGTGAGGACGGCACTGGAGCAAGCTCGCAAGCTTGGAATTTGGATGGTCGAGTTAGAGGTCTTTGCGACAAATGCACCCGCGAGGCGCATCTATGAGAAGCTCGGTTTCAAGACGGTGGGAATCATCCCGAAGAAGGTGCTCAGGGATGGGCAGTTCATGGACATAGTCCGGATGTACGTTCACCTCCCTCACGGCTGATGCAAGTGGCGCGGGCGCGGCTGCCGTTGGCGACTGCCTCCAACTAGACTTTGAGGACTCGCCAGGCTAGCCTCGACAACAGCGAAGCGTGTGAAGTCCTCAGGTGCTGCTCGAACTCCTGAGCGGTGTCCACGACGCAGCTGCACTTAGTGCATAGAAACAAGCTGATCGCCCTCCCCAAATCCGAGGAGCCCGACGTCGGCGGCAAACCTGTAGAACGAGGTCACTTTCACGTTCATTCCACAGTTGAGGCACACCTTCCTGTGCGCCGAGTTGAGGACCCACAGATGCTTTTGACCGCGCAGCTTGCGCGCGCACGCGCGCAGAGCCATCACCTCGCCGATTCCGCGCTAGCCAAAGAACCTGATGGCGGGTGGCTGCATTTTCGTTGCCGGGGGAATCACCTTCTTCCTCCTTTCTCCCGTTCTTGTTGGGACGTCGGTCTAACCGAGCCATGTACAGCAACCATACCCTCCACCTTCGCTGCGTGAGGCTGTCCGTCTGCGGGTCGCTGGGTTGCTTTTTCATCGGCGTGGAAGACCTCTGGTTTGAGAAGCCGTTACGGATGGGCCGCAGATACCCTGGCATCCTGCTGCAACGGCAAAACCTAGAAGGGTTGAAATACCCAAGTCGAAGGATTTGCCCGATGCCCCGTTCTTACGACGAGCTCCTTTCAAGGGCCAGGTCCGGCGCCGACAAGGAGGCCAAGAAGTCGGGGGCTCTCCGCCTTGAGCTGCCCGAGCCCGACGTCATCTGGGTCGGTAACAAGACGATATTCCGCAACTACGCTGAGTTCCCGAAGCTGATTAGGAGGGACTCCGCAAGGGTCCTCATGTACTTGGCAAAGGAACTCGCGACCGCGGCTTCGATTGACGGCGAGAGGGCGATATTCATCGGGCGCAAGGACCGCGATTCGTTCTCTCAGTTGCTCCAGCGCTACGTGAAGGACAGCGTCCTTTGTCCGGTCTGCGGCAGCCCGGACACGCACCTCGAGAAGGAGAAGAGGATGTGGTTCATGGTCTGTGAGGCATGCGGCGCACGGTCGGTTGCCAAGGTGGCTTAGAGTGAAAGCCAGCAGGTTCGCGGTCAAGACGACAGAATATAGGGGGAGTGTTTTGGTCAACGTCTGCGACGAGGAGCTTGTGGGCAGGACTGTTGCGAAAGGCAAGCTGAAGGTCCATCTCTCGAAGGAGTTCTACTCCGGTGAAGTGGTCGATAAAGGAGAGGCGCTCAGGCTCATCAGGACTTGCTCGATCATTAACCTCGCCGGTGAGAGGTCGGTCTCGCTCGCGGTCGACAACGAGGTAGGTGCCCGAGAGGCTATCCGCGAGATCGAGGAAGTACCGTTCCTCATGATCTACAAGTTCTCGGGCTAGCCTGTTTCGCGGAACCTCTTCAGCAGTTCTTTTTGCGCATTGCTGAGGTCCTTTGGGATCTCCACTCCGACCCTGACGTACTCGTCCCCTTTGCCCCAGCTTCCATATCTGGGAAGGCCCTTTCCTTTCACTCTGAAAACCGTACCTGGCTGGGTGCCGTGCGGGATGTTCATCTTCACATTTCCGTAGAGAGTCGGAACCGTTAGCTCGGTCCCCAGCATTGCTTCGACGACCCCGACTTTGGTCTCAAGGTAGATGTCGTTCTCGCGGCGAGTAAGGAGCCTATGTGGAGCCACGTTCAGCGCGACGTACAGGTCGCCCGGTGGGACGCCGTTCTCACCTGCGTTGCCCTCACCTCTCAGCCGCAAGGTGAGCCCGTCCTCGACCCCCGCAGGTATGACGACTCTGATTTTGCGGGTTTTCTCGACCGACCCTCTCCCTCGACAATCTTTGCATGGAGATTCGATGATGTATCCTCTGCCCCCACACTTGCTGCACCCCATTACCCTCACGAGCCTCGTGAACCCTGCCGACTGAACCTTCTGGACCTGCCCGGTCCCGCCACAGGTGGCGCAGCTCTGCGGAGAGGTGCCGGGCCTGGCGCCGCTCCCATTGCAGGTTGCGCAGACCTCGTCCCTCGGAACCTCGATCTCCCTGCTCGACTCCTCCACGATGTCCTCTAGGTTGACCTGGAGGTGGCAGGTCAGGTCCTCGCCCCGTTCTGCTCGCTGGCCCGGCCCTCCGCCGAAGAACTGCGCGAAGACGTCGTCGAAGCCCCCGAACCCCGTGCCGCGGAAGAATTCACCGAAGTCTACCCCCCTGAAGATATCCTCTTGGCTGTACTTCTGATAGACTCCTTCTCTTCCGTGCGTGTCGTACTGACTCCTCTTCTCATCGTCCGACAGGACAGCGTAGGCCTCGGAGACCTCCTTGAATCGCGCTTCCGCCTCGGGCGACTTGTTCCTGTCTGGATGAAACTCTAGCGCCAACTTCCTGTAGGCGCTCTTGATCTGTTCCTTCGTGGCCCCTCTCTGGACACCCAGCACCTCGTAGTAGTCTCTTCCTGCCATCCCGCACAGCCCTACTTCCCTTCGTCGACAACCTTGTAGTCTGCATCACTCACTTTGGAGCCCTCGGCAGGCCCGCCTGACGCGGCGCTCTGGCTCTGCGCCTGCTGGTATACTGCTGTCCCGACCTCCTGAAGCACCCGCTTGAGGGCCTCGTTCTTCTCCCTGATCTGGGCAGGATCCTTCCCTTCGAGGGCGGTCCTTAGCTCCTTGGCGGCGGCATCGACACGATCGAGGTTCTGCTTGTCAACCTTCCCTTCTAGGTCGCGCTTTGTCCTCTCGGCCGTGTACAGAATCGAGTCAGCCTCGTTCCTCAGTTCGGCCTCCTCCTTCTTCTTCTTGTCTTGTTCGGCGAACGAAGCTGCATCCTTTATCAGCCTCTCCTTCTCCTCTTTCGAGAGCTTCGTCGAAGCCGTAATCGTGATCTTTGCTTCCTTGCCTGTTCCCATATCCTTGGCGGAGACTACTAGGAGGCCGTTCGCGTCGATGTCGAAGGTCACCTCAATCTGGGGGACCCCCCTCGGCGAGGGCGGTATCCCGGCCAAGTTGAACATCCCCAGCGAGACGTTGTCCGAGGCCATGGCCCTCTCTCCCTGGACCACGTGAATCGTCACGGCAGTCTGGAAGTCGGCCGCAGTCGTGAAGACTTTGCTCCTCTTCGTAGGGACGGTCGCATTCTTCTCGATCAGGTGCTCCGTTATCCCTCCGAGCGTCTCGACGCCGAGCGAAAGCGGGGTGACATCGAGGAGCAGTATGTCCTTGATCTCTCCGGCGAGGACCGCCCCTTGGATTGCTGCACCCATTGCGACCGCCTCCATCGGGTCGACCCCCCTCTCCGCAGGTTTGCCAGCCACATCCTCGACGAACTTCCTGACGAGGGGCATCCTGGTCATCCCACCTATCAGGATCACCTTGTCTATCTGGGTCGGCGAAAGCTTCGCGTCGTTCATCACCCTTCTCATCGTCTCTTCCGTCCGGCTCACGATAGGCCTCGCCACCTCCTCAAGCTTCGTCCTGGTCAGCGTGAAGTGCAGGTTCTTGGGCCCGGTCGAGTCGCTCGCGATGAACGGCAGGTCGATGTCGGTTGAGGTTAGGTTCGACAGCTCAATCTTCGCCTTTTCGGCGGCCTCCTTGAGCCTGGCCATGGCCGTCCGGTCGTTCCTTAGGTCGATTCCGGTCTTAGAACGGAAGTCTTGGAGGAGGACTTCGATGACCGAGTTGTCCACGTCGGCGCCCCCGGTCTGGGTGTCCCCAGACGTCGCGAGGACCTGGAAGACCCCTTGACCGAACTCCATTATGGTCGCGTCGTGGGTGCCTCCCCCGAAGCTGAAGACGAGGATCTTCATCTCTTTCTCCGCCTTGTCCAGTCCGTAGGCCAGGGACGCGGCCGTCGGTTCGTTGATGATCCTGACAACCTCCAGCCCCGCTATCTCGCCGGCGTCCTTGGTCGACTGGCGTTGGTTGTCGTTAAAGTGCGCGGGGACAGTGATGACCGCCTTCTTCACCGGATACCCGAGGAAGACCTCGGCGTCATGCTTTATCTTCTGAAGGATGTATGAGCTGATCTGTTCAGGCGAATACTGTTTCCCAAAGACGCTGACCTTGTAGTCAGTTCCCATCTTCCGCTTTATCTCAAAGATCGTGCCTTCGGGGTTTGTGACAGCCTGGCGCCTCGCCGGGTCGCCGACGAGGAGCTGCCCGTCCTGTGTGAACGCGACCACAGAAGGGAACATCTTCCCTGATGGTGTGGCTCCCTCGGCGCTGGGTATCACGACCGGTCTGCCGGCCTCTATGACAGCCGCAGCCGAATTCGTTGTACCAAGGTCGATGCCCAGTATCTTTTCTCTCGCGCTACTCATTTGCTTTCCCCTCCTCAACCGGTTCCTTCATCCCCAATTCAACCTTTACCATGCTCGGCCTGATCACATGCCCCCTGAAAGCGTAGCCCGTCCGCAGCTCTTCCACCACGACATCAGAGCCTGGCGAGGACCCCTGGACCTTCGCGACCGCCTCATGCTTGGACGGGTCGAACGGCTTCCCCACCGAGTCGATTTTCCGCAGCCCAGCAGATTCCAGTGCCGAATACATGTTCTTCCGCACCATCTCGACCCCTTCTTGAAGCTCTGTCCTGCCGGCATCGTCCTTCGCGTGCTTCACGGCGAGATCCAGCTCGTCCAGCACGCTGAGCAGCCTGACCACGAGGCTCATCGATGAGTTCTCTTCGATTTCTCTCATCTCCTTCTCGGTCCTCTTTCTGTAGTTTTCGAAGTCCGCCTGCATATACTTCAGGCGGTTCAGGAGCTCCGTGTCGCTCCGCTTCTCCCCCGCGAGCTGTGCCTTCAGGGCGCCCTCTCTATCCTGGGGGTTCTCCTTTTCAGAAAGATCATCGTCTTCTTCCGACAAACCATCAACACCCTTTGATTCCCGAGCTATTTCCATATGCACAGTCTCCAGTCTATAAGTTTTCACCAGAATGAGCCATTCTAGACCAACGGGGTGGTGAGGCCCATTGCTTCCCCCGATGTAGCATGAGCGATCCCCAAACCAGACCCTATCTAGCCTTATAGATGTAAGAGGCACCTCCCGCCATCATGGGATCGAGATTGGCTACAAGGAACGTGCGTGGCTTAGTCATAACCCGAGGTGAAGCGCCCGGTTGAGCCACCCTAAGGACCGTGCAGAGCTGGATGAGCAAGATATGACCCAGGCGGATGAGCAAGATATGACCCAGGCGGATGAGCAAGATATGACCCAGGCGGATGAGCAAGATATGACCCAGGCGGATGAGCAAGATATGACCCAGGCGGATGAACCCAGAAAGACGACGGAGAAGCTCCAGAGGTTCGAACGCGAAAGCAGGCACGTGAGGAAGGACGCTGACCAGCGCAAGGTGATGGAGGAGGTCTTCGACCGCGTGACCCTGCTGGCAGTTGAGGAGCTGATTTCGAGGAAGGACCTAGGCGACCTCAGAGGCGTCGTAAACTCAGGGAAGGAAGCGAGGGTCTACTGCGGGGTGGGCGTCGACGGCCGTCCCGTCGCCGTGAAAATCTACATGACCGCAACCTCCGAATTCAGAAAGCGCCTGGGCTACATCGCCGGGGACAGAAGGTTCGCCAACATCCCTTCGAACTCCAGAGGGGTCATCTACCTTTGGACTCGCAAGGAGTTCAAGAACCTCCAGCTAGCCGAGACTGCAGGCGTAAGGGTACCCAAGCCGCTCGCCTTCTATCGGAACATCATCGTGATGGAGTACATCGGCACCCCACCAGGACGCGCACCCACCTTCGCCGAATCAGACGTCGATGAACAGGACTACGACTGGACCTTCGAGATGATTGCCCGTCTGCGCCGGGGGGCCAAGCTCGTCCACGCAGACCTGTCCGAGTACAATATCTTCAAGTCAGGGTCTGAGAGGGTCCTCTTCGACATGGGGTCCGCAGTCCTTCTATCCCACCCTCAGGCAGAGGAGTTTCTGAAGCGAGACGTCTCGAACATAGTGAGGTTCTTTAAGAAGCGGGGTATCTTCAAGAGAAGTACGGATTCTTGGCTGGAGAACTATAGATGAGCTTCGAACAGGCGGTCAGGGTGCCCTTGGAAAGGATAGGCGCTGTCATTGGGAGGGAGGGGGCCACGAAACGGTCGCTTGAGGCAGACCTCGGCGTCAAGCTCGGTGTGGACAGCAGGGAAGGTTTGGTCACCATCAAGTCGGATTCGGTCGACCAGGGCGACCCGTTCATCGCCGTGAGGGTCATCGAAGCCATCGGGCGTGGTTTCTCGCCTCAACGTGCGAGACGCCTGCTTGAGGAGGGGGTTACATTCGAAGTGATAGACCTGAGGGACTTCGCCGGGCGGAGTGCGAACTCACTCGATCGGATCAGGGGGCGCGTCATCGGGCTGAAGGGCAAGTCTAGGCGTGTGATTGAGGAGCTGACCCAGTGCCACCTCTCGGTCTATGGAAGGACGGTCGCGATTATAGGCGAAGCCTCAGAAGTCCAGCTTGCATCAGAGGCCGTCAGGAAGCTGGCGTCGGGGAGTCAGCACAAGACTGTGTACAACGAGCTTCAGAAGGCGAGGACTAAGCGCAAGATGGAGAGGATGATTCTCTGGGAGGGCTCGTCGCCTGAGGCGATTGCCGAGAAGCTCAGAAAAATGGAGGACTAGCATATATCCAATTCCCGTGATACCCATGATGCGGGAATTTCTGCTCGAAGATTGATGAATTATCATTGTGGTCGGTAACCAGACGCGATGTTGAAGAAACAGAAGACGTTGGCTCGTTGATGCAAAAGGGGGTGGTGGTATCTGAGTAGCAAGGCTTCATTTGCCGAAATCTCGCCCTCAGAATTCTTCTATCGCAACCGCGACCTGGCTGGTTTCACCAATCCTGCGCGCGCCCTCTACATGGCCGTTCGCGAGCTCGTAGAGAACTCGATGGATGCGGCCGAGCTGGCCGGGACCCCCCCTGACGTCTACGTCAGAATCATTCCTGAGAGCACCAACCCGGAGCTCCCAGACCCGAAGCCATACAGGCTGACCGTGATTGACAACGGCCCAGGCGTGGCCCCCCAGCATGTTCCCAGCGCCTTCGGGAAAGTCTTCTACGGTTCCAAGTATGTTCTGCGTCAGTCGCGAGGCATGTTCGGCCTCGGAGGAACGATGGCTATACTCTACGGCCAGATCACCACCAACAGACCTGTAGTGGTGACGACATCTCCCGACGGCCGTCGCAAGTACACATTCCAGATGATGATTGACATCGGCGAGAACAGGCCGGTGGTCCTCAAGCGCTTCGCGAGCGACGCAAACGGGACGACTGGTACCAGGGTTGACATGACGCTCGAGGGGGACTACCTCCGTGCGTCTCAGAAGATCGCCGACTACTTCAAACAGACCGCACTTGTAGCCAGCTACGCCAACCTAACCTTCGTCGACCCGACTGGTCAGGTCACTTTCTACGAGCGCGCGACCACCTCCATGCCCCCAGCGCCAAAGGAGACGCTTCCTCATCCGTACGGTATCGATGTCGAGGCCTTCAAACGAGTCGTCAAGCTGTCTGAGGAGCACGACATGAAGTCCTTCATGGTCACACACTTTCACAGGGTCGGAGAGAAGATCGCGACGAAGTTTCTGGAGTTTGCCGGGGTCAGCGCCCGACTCCCTCCGAAGCGCCTGAAAAACGACCAGATAGTCTCGATTGTCGACGCGCTTCAGCGTTTCCCGGACTTCCTCCAGCCCGACGCGACAGTCCTATCCCCTGTCGGGGAAGAGATTCTTCTCGCCGGCGTCAACAAGGAGCTCCGACCCGAGTTCTCGACCGTCGTCACGAGGCCCCCCTCGTCCTATTCCGGTTTTCCCTTTCTCGTGGAAGTCGCTGTCGCCTATGGCGGCAAGGTCCTCCAGCCAGGCATGAGGCTCTTCAGGTTCGCAAACCGGATTCCGCTGCTCTATGACGAGGGCAGCGACGTTAGCTTCGAGGTCTTGAACGAACAGGTGGACTGGAGGAGGTACCACGTCCCGCAGGACGCGCCGGTCGGGGTGATTACGCACATCTGCAGCACCCGAATCCCCTACAAGACCGTCGGCAAGGAGTACATCGCGGATAGACCCGAGATCGAGAGGGAGATCAAGAACGCTGCCAGGGAGGCGCTGCGAAGGCTCGGGATCTTCCTGTCGAGGAAGGGCAGCATGGAGGCGGTTCAGAGGAAGATGAACATCTACGGCAAGTACCTTCCCCTGATCGCGAAGTTCTCGACGGAACTCGCAGGCGAGAAGAGGCTGCCAAGGTATCGCAAGCTCATCGGTGAAGGTGAGGGTACTTCGCCTGATCAGGTCCATGACGGACGAACCGAAGAGGAGACGAATATCACACACGAGCAAGTGGCCTTGGGCGTCCCGAACCCGGCGGAGATGGAGATTGAGCAAAAGAAAATCGACGAGTACGGTGGAAGCTAGGAAGAGTAACGTCCAGACACTCCTGAAAGACCTGGGCGGAAGTGTCTACTCTGACTTGGACGAAGGGAGGTTCCCTAGCCTTACCTTTGCTAGCAGGTCCGTCCGTAACATCGTCTATGACAAGAAGCTGCAACAGTTCGTTCTGGGCCCTACGACCGTGAAGAGGTCTTCGGGTAACATCAAGCACATCAGACCATTCACGCAGCTACTCTGGCTTGCCTACTTCGCAAAGAAGCTAGTCGACGAGAAGCGGACGTCCACCCTCAGAGACGTCTTCTATTCGGCACAGGCGTTCAACGTGGAGTTCGTCGATCAGGCCGAGTCGGACGAGCTGATCACGGACCTAGAGGTGGTGATGCAGATGGCGAGGGAAGGGATGAACATCTATCCTGAGGAGAGGAGCGCCATCTTCGGGAACCTTACGATCGAGTACACGGTTCCGGGCTACGAAGGGAAGAAAGCAGACATGTCTGCCAACCCTGACGGTGTCATGATAGGCCCCGCCCTCACCACCGCCGAGTTCGTTGACACGGACGCCGAGATGGTCCTCGCAATCGAGAAGGGGGGTCTCTTTACGAGGTTTGTCGAAGAGAGAGTTCACAAGAAGTACAAGGCGATCCTAATCAACACTGCAGGACAGCCTCCCCGTTCGACGCGTTTTCTTCTTAGGCGGCTGAACCAAGAACTGGGTCTGCCGGTGGGCATACTCTGCGACGCAGACCCTTGGGGGGCCCACATCGCGATGGTCTGCAAGAGCGGTTCGGCTAATGCCGCCCATCTCAGGGAACTGACGACGCCGGACGCCGTCTGGCTGGGAGTCTGGGCGTCGGACATCGTAAGGTACAAGCTCCCGTCGGATAAGCTGACGGAAATCGACATCAAGAGAATCTACGAGTTGAAGGCCGACCCGCGCTACACCGACAAGATGTGGCACAACGAGCTGGACACGTTCCTGAAGATCAAGAAGAAGAGCGAGCAGGAGGCTTTCGCTAGGTACGGACTAAGCTACATCGTTGACAAATATCTCCCAGAGAAGCTCGAGCTGATGAAGAGCAGCTAGTTGGCTGCTCAGAAAGCTGCAAGCTCAGACCTTCCGAAAAAAGGCTGCCGCGCCCTTACAGGATGCGCACGGCGGCCTGCTCGTTGGCAACCGTTCTAGTCTCGGCATCATCTACGCGTGGAGCCACGCGTCTCCCCCCACAAAGGCCAGGATTCGTCGCAACGGGGTTCCACTCCGAACGCAGTTCGGCAACGATTTCATCGGCTCCTATTAGCTCTGAACCCAAGAACTTCTAAATACCCATCGGACCCTGCCCAGAACAGACGACATTGACCTTCACCGCTCAACAGTCGAGGGTCGACGCCCTCATCAGACTTCTAGGGCTGATTGTCATCATCTTCGGGGCAATATGGCTTTACTTCACCCACTCTGACATCTCCGGCGTTGCTCCCGAGATAGTGACAATCAACTACGCTCTGGGGCTCCTGCTCCTGACAGTAGGGCTCTTAGCGACTTTCGCGAGATTCAAGTGATTGGCATGGCCGCAAAGATAGCCATAGCCGGTGTAGGGAACTGCGCCGCCGTCTTCCTGCAGGGCCTCGCCTTCTACTCCAATCATAATTCGAAGGGACTCTGGCATCCAACCGTCGCAGGCCTGAAGCCCAAGGATATTTCGGTTGTTGCCGCCTTCGACGTCGACCCACGAAAGGTGGGCCTGAGTCTCTCGAAGGCCGCCTTTGCTCCTCCTAACGTCGCGAAAAAATACCAAAACCACATTCGGACTTCAATAAGGGTCAGCCCTGGAGTCAGCAAGGGCGACCTGGCTCCAAGTCTCAGAGACACGAGAATCGAGAAGTCCACTTCGGACCAGATTGCTAAGGCACTCGAGGACACCGGTGCCGATGTTTTCGTCAACCTGATTTCGTCGGGTTCTGATGCGTCGTCGGAGGAATACGCAGGCGCGGCCCTCCGCGCAGGCTGTGCATTCGTGAACTGCACTCCATCCCCGGTCACCAAGAACAACAAGCTGGTCGCCGGTTTCGTGAAGGGCAGGCTTCCCCTAATCGGCGACGATTTGATGAGCCAGCTTGGAGGCACAGTCTTCCACAAAGGGCTGCTGGGCCTGATGGTCAGGCGGGGAATCAGGGTCTCAAAGAGCTACCAACTCGACGTCGGAGGAGGGTCGGAGACTCTCAACACGATCGATGAAACGATTAGGAAGGCAAAGCGTAGTCTGAAGACCTCATCAATCGCGAGCGAGGTTCCGTATCCGTTCGAGACCGTCGCTGGCACAACAGACTTCGTGGACTACATGGGCAACGACAGGACCAGCTACTTCTGGTTGGAAGGCAACGGGTTCATGGACTCGGGCGTCTCGGTCGACGTGTACCTGCGCTCCTCAGACGGGGCTAACGCAGGGAACATTCTCCTCGACGTTCTTAGGGCGGCATATCGCGCGCGCGCGATCGGGAAGCTAGGCACAGTGAACGAGATTTGCGCCTACGGTTTCAAATCCCCTCCAAAACCGATGCACTTCGACGAAGCCCTCGCGAAGTTCTCAGCTCTCTATGTCAGGTGATAGCCCCCGACCCCTGTGGCTCGCCCTCCTCAGCGTGCGCTGACAAGGGCGCCCTGTGCAGGCTTATCGTTCTATTCGAGGCTTAGGTAGAGGAACACAGAGTACGCGATTATCGTGAGGAGGTCTGTGTATGGGAAGAAGAGTCCCGAACCGTAGAGCACGGGTCCGATTTCGTTCACCACTAGTGGATACGATAGGAACGAATGGACCGACAACGCACCGAGCACGATAATCAACCCGAGAGAGAAGTTCGCCCTCGTATCAGCGTAGACTTTGACGTAGACCATAACTAGCGAGACGAGCAGCACGATTTCGATGGTCGACAGTATCACGTGCAATATGAGCGCCCCACGGACGGACAGCAGGAAGAAGTATTCAGGGGGGCAGTAATAGCCCGCGGGGCACACGGGGGGCGACGGAATTGTCTCTGCTAGGACTAGCCCGAGCAGGACGGCAATGACTAGGACGACCGGAACCCAGACCTTGCTGATCCGCGTCCCCTTCTCCGAAGACTGTTCGGTTGCCTGACCTGGCTCCGCAGTGGCCCCACTCATCGGTCAATCCTCCTCCTCGAGAGACGCGTTTTCTCCAGGATGGCCTCGAGATTGGCCCAATGCGACTCCATGATTTCTGTGACGAAGTAGACCTTTCCGTACTTCTCACCCTCCGTGATGAGCAATCCGTTCTTCTCGAGCACAGAAAGGTGGTGCCTCACAGTGGTGTAGTCCAGCTTGAGCTGTTCAGCCAGCTGCTGGGCGTTCAATGGTTGCGCCCGCAACGCGAATAGGATGAGGGTTCTGGACTGAGCTCCGACACTGCCTGCGAAGAGCCACCACAGGAGGCGGTCGAAGGCGTCCATGTCGACTGGCCTCTGAAATCCCTCCAATATTTGTATTGAGCGCAATAGGCTGAGATCACTCTTTGAATTGCGGCGTCCTGCCACGCTTCCCGACTTCAACGGAACATGTCAGCCCCGTGCAACACTAGGGCTGAGGCCTTGCCCCAAGGGTCACGGTCACACTCGTCATGACTCCGGCCCTTACAATCCCCAAAACCACAGTTTGTCCGGCGACCGTGTTTTGCTCAAGGTAACTTGAAAGCGCGTCCATATTGATTAGTCTGGTTCCGTTTGCCGAAATGATGATGTCTCCTCCAATTAGATACTGAGTGCCGCTGATGGTGACTTCTGTGGTACCGGCCATGAGACCTGCCTTACTTGCCGGGCCTCCGCTCGTGACCTGCTCGAGAAGAACACCATACGTGATGTTTGTCTTCGATGCCTGTGCCAGCTGATAGTTCATGTCTTCGCCGCTGATTCCAAGGTACGAATGACTAGTATAGGTGTGCGGGGGGTTGATGAGGGACGGCAGCTCGCGGATTATCGTTTGGGAGGGAGTCGCGAACCCTAGCCCCGTTGAGCCGCTGATGGTTGCCGTTGTGATGCCAATGACCTCGCCTTTCGAGTCGAGGAGCGGCCCTCCCGAGTTCCCTGGGTTAATCGGGGCGGTGAATTGGATTATGCCGGAAATTGAGTATTGACCCGTCGTTGCTTCTTGGATTGTCCTTCCGAGTTGGCTAATCAGACCCGATGTGAAGGTGCCAGTGAGTCCATAGGGTGCCCCTATGACATAAACCGATTCCCCCACTTGCAAGCCCGAGGATTCGACGATTGTCAGGGGAACGAACTCAGAAGCAGGGGCACTGATTGAAATGACTGCCAGGTCCGCGTAGACGTCGCTACCAACGACGTTTCCAAGATAGGCATCCCCGTTGGAGAATGTGACCGTCCTGTTGGAGGTTCCTTCGACGACGTGGTAGTTGGTGATAATATAAGGGGAACCATTGTAGTCTGTGACAAAACCTGACCCTTCAACTTCGGAGTAGCTTGTGTAGGTTCCAAACGGCCAATTGTTGACTGTCGTTGCGACAACTCCCACTATTGTGACGACGCTCTTCGAGTCGTTGTTGTATATGGCCAAGGCGGTGCCGTCAGCGGGTGTTGTTGATGTTGCTAATACAGTCGCTGTAGACGTTGTGGTTGCTGTCGATGTCTTGGTTACTATCGATGTCGTTGTTGCTGTCGTGGAGTTCGAATTCGTGCCTTGCCTGCTCGGGACTGAATTGTAGTAGATTACAGTCGCGCCCAAGGCGAGGCACATGACTGCGAAGACTGCGAACGTTGTGGAGGCTGTGGCGGTCCTGCCCCCTCTCGATTGTCCTTGGATCTCCATCTTCAGCGACACAGTTTCAACGGAGGTATTTACATGATTTCCCAGAACCTTCCCAAATTCATGGCAAATCGATGCGGAATCGCAGCCCCGCAATCCAAGGGAGCGCCAAGGACGGTGTCGCATGGCTTTGTGTCGGGTGGCGAGCCCAAGGTTTTTGGGGGGACCCCTTCTCCCAGGTGAAGATGTCGCAAGTTGAGATACTTGGTTTGGTGGCAGGATTATTCGTGGCACTCGGACTTGTTCCCCAGGTCCTACGTGTTTGGAAACTCAAGAGTGCCCGAGAGACAAGCCTGTCATTCAACTTGCTGTCTCTAATTGGGACTACACTTTGGTTTGCCTATGGTCTTTCCTTGGGGCTGACATCCGTAATCCTTTGGAACGGCACAAACGACGTCCTCTTGGTTCTTCTCCTGATTATGAAACTAAGATATGGAATGAATCGCAGCACAGGGGTCCAACAGCATCCACACCGAGTTGCTTGACTGGAGAAAGTAAAGCAAGTCACGGGACGTGAAAGAACTCCGCGTAGGTTCTTGCCGAGAGGGCTGGGTTGGACTGGGCTTCCTCCCCCAGCTTTCTGAAGGGCACGTCGCCATAGTCATGACCCGGGTAGATGGTTGTCGAAGACGGTAGCTTGAGTATCACGTCGTGCAGACTCCTGAACATCTCCTCCATCGACCCCCCAGGAAGGTCGGTTCTTCCACAGTTGCCAATGAAGAGGGTGTCGCCTGTGAAGAGGTTCTCTCCGTCGTAGAGACAGATGCTGTCCTCCGTATGTCCTGGTGTGTAGATGACCTTGATGCCCTTCTCTCCGACCATTAAGACGTCACCTCCTTTCACTGATACGTCATGGTCCACGGGTGAGCGTTCATGCGCCACCACCTTCGCTTCGAAAGCTCTGGCTAACTCTTTCAGGGTTGAGATGTGGTCGAAATGGCTGTGGGTGCCGACAACGAACTTGACCTTGGCACCTACCTCCCTGGCAGCTTTGACGATCGGCCCTGTCTCCCATCCTGAGTCAATCGCAAGCGCTTCACCGCCAGGCTTGTCGGCCAGCAGATACACGAAGTTCTGCATGGTACCCACTCGTATTTGTTTGACAATCATGGAAAACTGCAATACTGCGCTTCTAAGTATGCATTGCGGCTGCTGGATTCGTCAACTCCTACTGCGAATCGGAGTATGCGCGCGCGCGACGGCTTGAACTCCCTTATTCGGACGGCTGAGGATTCGCCAAGCTCCCTATCTTCAAGACATCCTGCCCACTCGGCCTCGGTCGTGTCAATCTTGGAAAGGACGAGAACAGTCCTTCGATACGTTTGCAGTCGAAAGGGAGTGGACTGAGGTCTGCGCGCACCACTGGAATTAAATACCTCTGTTCGGGTCATCCCTAACGTGTTAGGCAGAATCGTGTGTGCTGACCCACTGGCCTGCCTAGGTCCCTTGGATTCGGGGAGAGATTACACACTGACGCTCAGGGACGATGCGGGAGAAGGTCGGGGGGGTCCAGGCTCATAGCAGCTCAACTACCCGCGGTCCGGGGTACAGAGTCAGACAAGGAGCGATCCGTGAGTGAGCGAAGGATTGGGGTGATCATGTTCACCGACATCGTCGGTTATACTCTTTTCGCCCATACGAAGGCGATGAAGTTGCTCGAGGAGCACCGAGGGCTCCTTCGACCGGCTTTCACCAGGCACGCTGGGCGCGAGATAAAGACGATCGGTGACGCCTTTCTCGTGGAGTTCGCCAGTGCGGTCAGCGCTGTCCGCTGTGCAATCGAGATACAACGTCTAATGCTGGAGCAGAACTTAGACAGAACGACTGAGAGGATTCAACTGCGTGTCGGCATCGACGTGGGCGAGGTAATTCATACCGAGAATGATGTGTACGGGCACACAGTCAACATGGCTTCAAGGATTGTATCCTTCGCAGAGCCTGGTGGCATCCTCATCAGCAAGCTAGTCTATGATTTCATCTGGAATGAAGTGGACGTCGAGATCGTCAAGGTAGGACCCGTCGAACTGAAGCACATCAAGGTCCCCACAGAGGTGTACAGGGTGGTGCCCTCGTGGCAATCAATGGGCAAGCCGTTGGGTGAGCGTGCCGACGGTCCAAGCATCGCATCACTGTTGCCCGACCTGTTCAAACTTCACCGTCCGACCGCTGACGGAAACAGTCCACTCATCCACGCCAGTTCCATCCTCAACAACTCTGAAGCTCACATCCTCCCCGTCATAAAGGGGTTGAAGCCACGGAGGGACAAGCGGACGGGGCTCGTCCTATACGGGGCACTAAGTGGGTATTCATTCCTCGAGAGATTCATGAAGACGAAGCCGGAGGACTACCACGATTTCCTTAACACTCCCAGCAGAGAGATCGCAGTCTGGATAGGGTCCGTGGACTTTGATAGTCCGATAAGCGAACTGCTTCATGCTTTCGAGGCCACGAAGTTCGGCGTTGCACGGGTGAGCAATCGTGCTATGCATACTGTGGCTACGCTCGCCGACCTTATCGAGACCATGAGGAACCACTCGCTTGTCTCCGATATGCAAATAGAACAGGTTGGCTCACATCCGGTGTCAATCTCGCCCGATGCTAAGGTCGGGGACGCCGTTAAGACGATGCTCGAGTCCCGGGTAAGGAGGCTCTTCCTTCAGGACCACCCTGGCGAGTTCATCTCGAGCAGATCTGTGATTGAGTTCCTGTTCACTCCGGATCGGCTTCAAGCCGCTAGAAGGAGACCGGAAGAATGGTGTGACGCCAACGTTTCGATTCTGAACACGCGAAGCGCTCGCGTCGTGGCCTCTGGCGCATCGTTGAACGAGGCATCAAGAATCATCGGCGACGAGCCAGAGGATTGTCTAGTCTCGGAAGGCGGGTTGATTGTCTCTCGTTGGGACTTGCTGATGAAACCCTGGAAATTGGGCCGCCTGAGTCCTCGTGGACCCGCTGCAAAAGCCCGGGTGTGAAGCCATCTGAGCACGCGCTGAAGCTGTGCGCGCGCGTTCATCGAAAGGCTGATGACCCAAGTAGCTCACCCACGAGTGCGCGTCGGACAAGATTCTCCGGCGTGCAATCAGGGTCGAACGGCTCCAATACCGAAGAGCACGCTCTCGCAAGAAGGTCGATGTACCTTTTCGAATCGTACCGCACTTCTCCGTTTATGAGGTCAAGGGCGACTGCCCTTCCAGATGCATGCCCTGCGTAATCAATGATCACATACCTGACTCTCTCTCCGGCGTGCAGCTTCACCCCTTCTCGGACGAGGCCCTGCAACGCCGCGTTCCTGACGGTCATCGTCCGGTATTCCGAAGGCTCCTTGGAGAGGTTCGTGGTGAAGGCGAGCTCTGCCGTGGGGACCTCACGGTGCTCGAGGGCCTTCGCGTACCTCAGGAACAAGGCAACACATTTCGGGACCCTTGTCTTCGCCTCCTCTACCGAGTCTGCCTCCGCGAGGACCCGGAGCATCTTCATCTGACACTCCGCGAACGCTAGGGGAGTGTCGTGCCTCCTTGCTTCAATTCCTCGCACCTTGAGTTCGCCGTCTCTGTAGACCCCGAAGTATCTGTTCAGTACAGGCACCTTGGCGTCGACCTTTGAGGGGAGGAACACCACCCACTTGTAGACCCCCTCGAAGGAGAGCGGGAACCCGGTCTTCTCTTCGATTTCAGACCTCAGGTCGGCGTAGTCTTTCTCCGTCGCCCCCTCCTTCTTGACCCAGAGCGAATCGACGATGCCGTGGAGGACCTCGAACCCCCGCCCCTCAGCGACCCGCACCGCGTCAATCAGCAGCTTCCTGTCCCATGCGC
>JBEKAG010000004.1:0-20690 GCA_050015955.1 Nitrososphaerales archaeon | reverse complement strand
ACGCCGCCATTCTGGTTGTCTCCGCTAAGAAGGGCGAGGAGGACGTTGCACTCAATCCCGGTGGGCAGGCGAGAGAGCACGCGTTCCTGCTGTTCACACTCGGAGTCCGCCAGATTGTAGTGTGCATCAACAAGATGGACGACCAGACGGTGAAGTACTCGGAGCAGAGGTACAACGAAGCAAAACAAGACGTCGAGAACCTCCTGAAGAACGTCGGCTTCCCGGTCGCCAAGATTAACATCATCCCCGTCTCGGGCTGGACTGGTGAGAACCTGGTCAAGAGGGGTACGAGCATGCCATGGTACAAGGGTCCTACCCTAATGGAAGCACTCGACCAGTTCGTAGAGCCTGCGAAGCCCATCGACAAGCCGCTGCGGCTTCCAGTCCAAGACGTCTACACTATCACTGGAGTCGGCACCGTTCCTGTCGGAAGGATCGAGACGGGCAAAATCAAGGTCGGCGACACGGTAATGATAATGCCTGAGGGCCTTACGGCCGAGGTTAAGTCCATCGAGACCCATCACACTGCCATGACCGAGGCGATGGCCGGTGACAACATAGGGTTCAATTTGAGGGGGGTCGCGAAGACCGACTTCCGGAGAGGCTCGGTGCTGGGGCCTACAAACAACCCGCCCACGATTGCGAAGGAGTTCCTCGCGCAGGTGATAATCGTCTTCCACCCTACCGCGATAGCGCCAGGGTATACGCCCGTCCTGCATGCTCACACTGCCCAGGTCGCAGCAACAATCTCAGAGATTGTGGCGAAGATTGACCCCAGGACTGGCCAGCCGACTGAGGAGAAACCGAAGACGATAAAGACTGGAGACTCGGCGATAGTGAGAATACAACCCCTAAGACCCATAGTGCTGGAGACGTTCAAGGAGTTCCCCGAGTTGGGCAGGTTTGCCCTTCGAGACATGGGGTCAACGGTCGCTGCGGGAATTGTAAGGGAAATCACCCAGACGGGTCAGGTCGAGAAGGCCGCCGCGAAGGCGTAGGCACTCATTCGATAACCTTTAGATTAGATCCGTCGGACGCAGTGATTGCCTTCCGCGACCCAGCCGGGACGAAGAGCATCGCGTGGCCCTCAGAGGTCAGTCGTTGGCCTGCTTTAGTGTCAATGAATCAGGTTTTGGCAGGGGCGCGCGGAACAACCGTGACTTCCCCCATCCACTGCCGGACCGGGCCAAGCGGGCCGTCCTACAGTCTCGTTTGCGCGGCCTTTGAGAAAGTATGCCTTATAACCGGTGTGAGGCGCTTAAGGCACCTTTGGAAGTCTCTGTTATGGTGCTGACCTCCCACACCGCCAGGCCGAGTCACAAATACTCTGATTTCTGCACGCGCTGTCGAGGAATGAGGACTCGCGATTTAGTGAATATGATGGATGAATGTATAGCGTTTGAGATGAGACGACTGTGATGAAACGGGATACTTCCGCCAGAGCTAGAGATATACACGAATGGCGCTCCCGCTTGAGTAAGTTCTCCTCTAGGCCACATATTCCTGGAAGGTATTTCATTGCGCGTGAACTTCCATCTTCTCTTATGACGAAGTTCAGAACGGTTGATTTGGACTCGGATCATTCAATCAAGATCTTTGGGGAAAGAATTATTCTCATGGGAAAGGACGAGGGAATCTCACGGGATTTGATGTTATTTGGAATTCATGAGCCTCTTACCACTAACGTGCTTAGAAGTTTCCTTCGTAGAGACATGGTGTGCATGGAGATCGGAGCGAACATCGGCTATTACCTATTGCTCGAAGCATCAATCATAGGTCCCAAGGGTAGGATAATCGCAATTGAGCCTGCCCCTAGAACGTTCGAGTACTTGCGAAGAACTGTGTCAATGAACCAGTTGAACAACGTCGATATTTACCAATGTGCCATTGGGAATGCGGATGGAACAATCGATTTCGTTGTTGGGAAGTTTTCGAATTTGAATCATGTTTTGTCTGACAATGAGAAAAGAGAGGGCGCGGATGTGATCTCTCTCCCTTCGAAGAAGCTTGGCACGTTTGTAGAGGAGACAGGCGTGAAAAGACTGGACTTACTGAGAATGGACGTAGAAGGGTATGAATCTGCGATAGTTTCCGGAGGTCTTGCGTCAATACGACGACTCAGACCTTCTATACTGATGGAGGTTCACGTTTCTGCGAGCCACTCCAAGACGTCTGGGATGCTGCAGGATCTTAGGGAGATGGGTTATCAAATGCGGTGCTGCATCCCACGAGACTGGGACCTTCCCCTAGTCCGAAGATTCTATCATCCGTCTTGGAGGATCGACATATCCTCTTTCATTCGGAGAGTTGAAAGGAATCAGATGCCTTTCTCCTATAATGTCTTTCTAGAGGCGTGAGATGAAACTTGGAATTAGCTGTAAGACTGAGAAGCCGAAGAATCTGTTTGAACTTTGGTGGCTCGCAGATCTCAGTGCGCGCTCTGCTTGGCTGCACTAAGCCGTAGTAGGACTTCAGGCATAGATTTACTCTGGGACAGACGAGATAGATTAAATCAATGCTCTCTCGAGGAGAAAAAGTGATGAGTCAATCTCGGTTTCTTGTTTTGCATCCAGACTTGGGGCAACAAGGGGGAGGAGTGAAAGTCTGTTACAACGTCATTAGAGCTCTAGTTAATCATGGGCAGCATGTTGAATTGTTGACTCAGAATTTCGATCCCAGTCGATACTGTGATGCCACGGGAGAGGAATTCCCTTCGAATATCCAAACTCATATTGTCAACGAGAGGACCAAGGTAAACTCTCCGTTTGTTGCTTACAAGAAACACCACGTAGTTGCGAAGATGCTGAAACAATTCAAAGGCAGTCTAGAATACGACTTCCTGTTCGACACACAGGCGAATTCACCATTCGCGCCTCTTTTCTTGGACAGTGCTAAGAAGAATGTTGCGTACGTTCATTTCCCAGATGTGCATTACAACTACTATCATTCCAACATCATGAAAAGGTTCTACCTTTGGCCGTTCAAGAGATGGGTTGAGCAGGGAATCACAAAGCTTGACGTCGTCCTCTGCAATAGTAACTACACAAAAGGAATGATTGAACGTTATTGGGGAGGTCTAGGAATTCGGGACCCAATCCTTGTCTACCCTCCTGTTAGGTTGAGTATTTTCTGGTGTAACGAACCACTCAGGACCAGGAGGAAGAGAGTTGTCTACGATGGCAGGTTCATTCCGTCTAAGAGGCATGACTTGATGAAAAGACTAGCGACGGATCTTCCTATGTACGAATTTGTCAGTTTGGGTGGGTTGACAGACAGCGAAGAAGAATGGTTTGACGTGTTCTCCAGAGATTTACCCAAGAATTACACTCTTAGAGTGAACCAGACTGGAGAAGAGATAGCCACGGTCCTCCAAGATTCTCGCGTTTATGTTCATCTGACTCGCGAATCCTTTGGCATAGCTCCGATAGAAGCAATAGCCAGTGGATGCGTTCCAATAGTCTACAATAGCGGTGGAGCAATAGAATTCGTTCCAGAGGAGTTTCGTTGGAGAGATTACGAGGGATTGAGGAAGAAAGTAATGAAATACATGGAATCTGATGAAGAAAGCATTGGGTGGGAAAGCCGAAGAAAGCAGCTCTGGGGCGTGATTTCGAATCTGGATAATGATAGATTTCAGTCTGAGATATGGTCTCACGTAGAAGGCATCTTGAAATGATAGTGGAGATGATGTCCGCATTTCAGAATGGGTCGGTGCTCATCGCGCGCCGCGCACTTCCAGTGGAAAGCACATTGAGTATGAGCCCAGTTACTTGTTCCCAGGACTTTGCATCGAATCCTCTCTAGGTGTTCATCCTCTAGAGGTAGCCCAGACGTTTGAGCCCAGCCAACAGTTCTTCCGTCGACTTCTCAGGCGAGGCATTTTCTGAATCCACAACTATTTCTGGAGCAATCGGTTCTTCGTAGGGGTCCTGTATGCCTGTCATATTGGTGATTTCACCTCGGCGGGCCTTGGCATAGAGTCCCTTCGGATCCCTCTTTTCGCAAGTCGAGAGCGAGGCCTTGACGTAGACTTCCACGAAACGACCAGTCCCTATGGTTTCTCTCGCGAAATCCCTCGAGGTTCGGTAAGGCGATATGAGAGCCACTACGGAGATGACCCCGTTTCTAGAGAGGACTTTCGCGAGATAAGACACACGTCTAGCATGTTCTTCTCTATCCTCCCTCGACAGCCCAAGGTCTCTCGAAAGACCTCTTCTTATTTCGTCACCGTCGAGGATTTCGACAAACCTACCGTAGTCACTCTCCAGTCGTCGTTTTAGTATCATGGCAATGGTCGACTTGCCCGACCCAGGCAGACCTGTCATCCAGACCGTGAAGCCTCTCCTGGCAGGGTTCTCGCTACTTGTTGACGTAGTCCATCAATCCAACTGGGACGTGCTCTTCGATGCCTTCCTCTGCCGGGTCCAACCCCAACGCCCTGAGCAAGACCGGTGCGACCTGCAGGACGTCGGCGCCATGAATCTCTTTGGCGTCCGAATCACGATGAGGATCGTAGACCATCATGACACCATCCATTGAATGCACTGAGTCATCAGGGCCCGTGTCATTCTCCGACAAGTACAGTCCTCCGTGACCCACCGTTCCCGCCGACCTCCAATCCAAGTTCCCGAAGTACACCATGAGGTCGGGCTTGTCACCGATTGCGCCGTGGTACAATGACTCGGGTTCAAACACTTGGTTCCCCATGGCATTCCCTTCACTATCCTCAATCTTGAGTATCTTTTCGACCAATCGTCTCTTTTCTCCTTCATATGCCGAAGGCTCGATTACCCCTTGTGCCTCCCTTCGCTTTACGTTGAAGAAAATCCTGGCGTAGTAACCTCCCCACCCCCACGCCCTTGTTTTGGTCCAGTCTATCTCGACCTTGTCGATATCGGTTACTGAACTCGGCTGACTCTTGAACGCAAGGTAGCCTTCCCTTTCGAGCCATTGGTTAACGCAGAATCCACCCTTCATCGCTTTCGACCCATGGTCAGAGAGAACAAAGGTCAAGCATTCGTCCCCGAAAATTGAAAGAAGCCTACCAATCCTGTCGTCCACCATTCTGTAGTATTCTTCGTCTATCTTCTCGTATTTGTTACCGGAAACGTACTTGGGGTGTGTTGGGTCGAAGAACTTCCAGAAGGCGTGATGTAGTCTGTCGAAACCGATCTCGTGTATTATGAAGAAGTCCCATGGGTGGTTCTTGACCAAGTGCTCCGCCACGTCGAACCGCTTGCGCGTCATGTCGAAGAGTTCCTCTTTGATAGCATCCCTATCCTCTGTTCTGAAAGTCACGTCAAAGACATACTTCCCTCCAGCGGCTTTCAGCACCTCTTCCCGGAGTTCTGCCGGGTATGTGAAGGGTCTCTCAAGGCTTGGCGTGATGAAACACGAAACAACTAGCGCATTTGGAACTGGTTTCGGAGGATATCCTGGCGGCACGCCGAGAATGATGGCCTTCCTTCCGTGGGCCGAGAGAATCTCCCAAACAGTCTTCTCCTTGACGTGTGTCGAATTGACTATGTACCCATCGTTGTAAGAGAAGCCCTTTCGGTGCCTGAATCCGTAGATTCCCAGCTGTCCAGGGTTCTTGCCAGTCATCATGACCATCCACGCCGGTACAGTGATAGGCGGGTCGCAAGTCCTCAACTTGCCGTGCAGGCCCCTCTCGTACATCAGCTTGATGTTGGGAAGTTTGTCTAGGAGTTTGTCGAAGAGCAATTCAGGTGGGACGGAATCGAGGCCGATGACCGCAACTCTCTTCATTTGTTTCACTCTACAAACGGTGCCTTGGACTGCGCGATTACCTGCGCCACCTCCGGCCGCATGAACTCCTTCGGCGGGGTCTGCCCATCTGCGAACATCTTCCTGAGCTTTGTCCCACTGAAGTTGAGCCTCTCTTCCTCGCCATGTGGACATGTCTTTTCGGTTGCGATGCCTGCGCACTTCTTGCAGTAGTAGAATTCCTTGAAGAAGAATGGTGTGATGCCAAGGTCGGGGAACTCCTTGAAGATGTCCTGCGCTGCGTACGGCCCGTAGTAGGTGCCAACGCCCGCGTGATCTCTTCCGATGGTGATGTGTGTGCACCCGAAGTTCTTCCTCATTATAGCATGCATTATCGCCTCCTTCGGCCCGGCGTACTGCATCTCGTAGTGAAGTGCGCTCAGCACAACTGAACCTTTCGGATAGTAATTGTCGATCAGGGCTTGGTAGCTTGCAAGGATGACGTCATCACTAAAATCCCCAGGCTTCTTCTTGCCGAGGACCGGATTAACGAACAGTCCGTCTACAAGCGCGAGTGCGCTTTTCTGGAGATACTCATGGTTTATGTGCGGAGCATTGCGAGTCTGAAAGGCTACGACCGTGTTCCAACCTCTCTCCCTAAACAGGATTCTGGTCTCCTTAGGCCACAGAGTATGGTCCGCGAACTTACCGTAGTCGTTCTTCGCAACGGCCTTCAGTCTTCCCTGCATCGCCCTCGGGGGCCCTTCGTAGACCTTGGAAACACCTGGGTGCGTCTCATCCTCTGTGCCAAACACCTTCATTGCGTACTCTTTCTTTGATATCTCGAAGCTCTCCCCGCACTCGATGACGGCAACGGGTGTTCCTTGTTCGTCGGCCAGCATTGCCTCATCGCCCGCGTCGAGCTGAACCTGTGTTGGGATAGGGAGGAGAACGGGAATCGTCCATGCTACGTCGTTCTCAAGTCGCATCTGGTTGATCACGCTGAGGTAGTCGTTTTCTCCCATGAAACCCTCAAGTGGGCTGAATACACCATTTGCGATGTTTGCAGCGATGTTCCGCATCTCTTTGCCGACAGTAATCGTCTGCTCCCGTGTGAACCCCGCAAAGGCCGAAATGTCAGCGTGTTGCCTTATCTGTACAAGCTTCCCGCCGTGCGGTGCGCTAACCACCACCTACTCACCTAGAGGTAACCAAGCGCCTTCAGCCGGGTCTTGATTTCTTCGATGTCAGTGCTCGAGAAGGCGTCAGGGGTTTGGGAGGTCTCGTGCATGGCGACCACTTCCCGCAGGACGAAGGTCACGTAGTCTGATACTGACTTAAATCCGGTCTTCCCTGAAATTAGTGCCTCAAGCCTCGCGTGAAGCGTTTTGGGGATGGAGACGGTAGTGTATTGGGTCGGCAATCGCCTTCGGTAAAACTTCCAATTATATATAATTGACTGAGTAAGGAAGGCTGGTGCTATTTCCAATTACATATGATTAAGGTTTAATTACCTGTGATTACCAAAGCCTGCCTATGAAGAACAGCGCGAAGGCGGGTATTGCAGTAGCAATCTTGGTGGTGCTAGTTATTGGCGTCTACGCAGCGATGGTCGTGACTCGGGGCTCCCCACTCGTCGTGAACATCGGCTACTTCGCCAATATCAATCATGCGCAGGCGATACTCGGCGTGTCGAGCGGTGCTTTCCAGAAGGCCGTGGGATCCTCGAGGACCATCGAGACTCACATCTTCCCTTCAGGGGGGCCTGAGATGACAGCCCTGCTCGCAGGGCAGGTGGACATCGGGTTCGTGGGTCCAAACCCAGCTGCCAACGCTTTCATACAGTCCAACGGGACCGGTCTCGTGATCCTCGCCGGAGTCGCCTCTGGTGGGTCCGTATTCGTAGTACAGGGAGATTCCGGGATAAGCTCCGCCAAGGACCTGGGCGGCAAGACGATCGGGGCACCCAACATCGGCAACACACAGGACGTATCTCTAAGGTACTATCTGATGAGCAATGGTTACACGCCCTGCACCCCGTCAGCGTGCGGCAACGTGACGATAGACAACACATCGCCTTCAAGCGATGTGACTCTGTTCGCCCAGCACAAGATCAGCGGCGCGTGGCTCCCGGAGCCATACGGAGATGTTCTGATAAAGCAGTACGGCGGCAGGCTCTTCATAGACGAAAAGAGCCTTTGGACACAGACGAACGGCCAGTTCTCGACGGCCCTGCTTGTCGTCAGAACTCAGTTCCTCCAGCAGCACCCGGATGTCGTCAGGGACATTGTCGCGGCCGAAGTCAATCAGACCATTTGGATCAACGCCCACCTTTCGCAAGCTCAGACTGACCTGAACTCGTCGATGGTCGCTCTGGCAGGGACGGGCTACAGCCCGGAAGTCCTGAACGCATCGTTTTCCAGACTCACCTTCACTTACGATCCGCTCGCGAGCACCGTAATGATACAGGCAGAGCATGCCTACGCGTTTGGCGACCTGGCGAAGGATCCGGCTACTCACCTCAATGGGCTCTACGATCTCTCTATCCTGAACAGCGTACTGACCTCTGACGGCCTCCCGCCAATCCAGTAGGCGCTCGCCGGATGGCCGAAGGGGACGTCTCCCAACTTGCGGGAATACATGCGGTCATGAACCTGCGGGAATACATGCGGTCCATTGAGACAAAGAGCATACTGCAAGTAAGAAAGCTCGTAAAGTACTATCCGAGCACCAACGGCAAGGGTCGAGAAAGCCTTCTCGTCCTCGACGACATCAGTCTAGACGTAGGAGAGGGAGAGTTTGTCACGCTCATCGGGCCTTCGGGATGCGGCAAGACCACACTTCTCAACATAGTCGCCGGCCTCGAAGGGTACGAGTCTGGCGACGTGATTGTCACAGGCCACAGGATTTCCTCCTCGGGTCCGGACATCGTCATGATCTTCCAGGAGGACGCCCTGTTCCCTTGGCTGAACGTGAAGGAGAACGTAGAGTTCGGTCTGAAGCAGCTGGGTATCACGAAAGAGGAACGCCAGAAGACCGCGGAGCAGTACATCGAGATGGTCGGGTTGACGGCCTTCGCGAACTCGTTCGTGCATCAGCTCTCGGGAGGGATGAAGCAGAGAGTGGCCATCGCCAGAGGCCTAGCCCTCAACCCGAGAATCCTGCTGATGGACGAGCCCTTCGGAGCGCTCGACGCTACGAACAGAGAGATTCTACAGAAGCATGTCCAAGAGATACATGCCAAGACCAAGAAGACGATAATCTTCGTGACGCACGACGTGAGAGAAGCCGTCTGTCTCGGCGACAGGGTTGTCCTGTTCACCCGTGCTCCGGCGAGAATCAAGAGGCAATTCGTCATCGATCGCCCGAGACCGCGCAGCTCGGAAGATCTCGCACTTCGAGGATTGACAAATGCTGTCCTGAGGGACCTGAAGGAGGAGGGAGGACTTGCAGAATACGAGACCTGAGACATCGCAGAGTAAGAACGGCGGGCAGAAGAACCGGTTCGATATCACCGACTTAGTTGACGTGGTCATTGCCCTGGCCATTATTGTCGGTGGCTGGCAGGTCGTCTTCTGGCTCAAGCTCTATCCGGTGTACCTCTTTCCCTCGCCGATGACGACCCTCGACACATTTGTGAGACTGATCAAGACCGGCCTCCTTCCGAAGGCGGTCTACGCGACTGGCTTCCGTCTGATAGCCGGCTTCGCCCTAGTGATGCTCCTGGGTACGGCAGTAGGAATAGTGATGGTAGAATTCAGGCGCTTCGGCAGGACGATGGCGTCCTTCGGTCTGGGCCTGCAATCCTTCCCTTCGATAGCTTGGGTCCCGTTCGCAATACTAATTGTCGGACTGAACGACTATGGTATACTCTTCGTCATTGTCATGAGCTCCACTTTTTCGGTCATGCTGTCGACCTATTCTGGGTTCAGGAACATCCCACCAATCTACATGAAGGCGGCGAAGAACATGGGCGCTAGACGGTCCTCGCTCCTCCTTGGTGTAATGTTTCCCGCTGCGATGCCTTCGCTCATAACCGGAATGAGACAGGCCTGGTCCTTCGCGTGGCACGCCTTAATCGGAGCAGAGATGCTAATGGCTTCTGTCGGGTTGGGCGCGATACTCTACTTCGGGAGCGAATTCGTCAGAATGGACCAGATTATCGCCTCCATGGTAACGATCTTCGTAATAGGCTTGATCGTCGACAGGCTGATTTTCTTCAGGCTGGAGCAGCGAGTGCGTTCCAAATGGGGCTTGACATCTTGAACTGGCCAAGACACCTCTCCCATTGTGGAATCGCACACCGCTCGCTGGCCGCGCACGCCAGTTTCTGCTCATCAAGCAACAGGGTGATGCTCGCAAGGGCATTCGCTTGGATATAGGCAACCTGTGTGATTGCCTGCTCCGCAGGGGTCGCACGTCAGAACGAGCGTTCTTGCACCCAAGTGATGGTTGTGCCAAACGTCAGAGTAGATAAGCCCGCTATCTGCCGATGCCAAAGAATCAATCAGGGCGAGGGCCAGTCAACTTGACAGCACCGTGTAATTCTCAAGATTGAGAATCGGGGCATACAGAATCATGGCCCGACGCCTATCAGGGACAAAATCCTGAGGCGTGGCCCATCAACTTACCAGAACCGATGACCACAAACATTATATCCGCAACTCCGACACGAGGCGTGTCTCATGGCAAACGATAGAGCCGTAGGCGGAGCAATCTTCGGAGGGAGCGTCATAGGCATCATCCTCTACGCGGTCCTCCTGTTCTATGCATGGGAGATCACAATCAGGGTCACAGCTTTCATCGGCGTGGCTCTGATCCTGGCAATCCTCGCCTGGATCGGGTACACGATGGCCACAACACCTCCACCGGAGCCAATAGCGGAAATCCCAGAAATCGGGACACCTTCGGGAGAAGCCAAGGACGAAACGAAGACCAAAGGACATTAGCTCCTACATCAGGGAGGACAGATTGGCGTTTCGCCACTGATCCCCGAGAGCAGTGTTCGATGACTCCGGCATGCCTGCGTGAAGTCTTCCAAGCTGCCCGATCAAGAAGGCGGGGAGGAAGTGCCACGCTTTTGGGCAGTGATGGAAGCAGGAAGTCCGCGCACCCTTCAGAACTGGAGTCTTGGTTCAAGGACACGGGTTATCCTCACACGATAGCCCCATCTCACCATTACCTGGTTATCGACGAAATCCTCTCGCGTCGCAGTCTCTCCAACTCCAACTCTAATTCCAGCTCTAACTCCAACTCTTCAGGGTGATTCTGAGGAGTTTGAGCTCAGTCGTCCCTATCATGGTCCGGGGTCTCTGGTCGTAAGGAGTAGCCGATGGCCTTAAGAGAAGCCCGAAACTCTCCAATCGAGAAGGGGGAGCGGGGGGAGTGAGCGCGACCGCTAGGCCCTACGCCGCAGCCTTCCTCGAAGACAGCCTAGGCCTAGTCCAAAACAGCCTGGACCCAGCCTCGATCCCCTCAGAGTTGGTCGATGGCCTGGCAGCTGCCATGCGCGGCTCACCCGAATCTGCTGCTCCAACACCCGTGTTGGAGGATGCTGTCATGCGTTTCCTCGCCGACATCGAGGCCGAGACCCTCGATCTTTCAGGTTTCTTCGTCCGTAAGGCCCGCTGGCCACGTGACGCCCAGTTCGCTGCCTGCATCACGCACGATGTCGACAACATTAGCAGACCGTTGTCTCACATCCTCAGACGTGCAAATCGCTTTTCCATCTCGGACATCGCGCTTGCTTTGTTAGGGCTAAGGTCGTTGTACAACAACATCGATCTGATCGCCGACCTTGAGGCCAAGCATGGTCTCAGATCGAGCTTCTATTTCCTGTCGAAGAACTATGACCTGAATACCCTGGCCCTCACTGCCCGTCGTCTGGTCGAGTCGGGGTGGGAAGTGGGGCTCCACGGAGACTTCGGGACGCACAATTCAGCAGAGGCGATGAGTGATGCTGCGACAAGGTTGAGCTCAGTATTCGGAAGCAGACCGGTCGGCCTAAGGGAGCACTATCTTCAGTTCGACTACAGCAAGACGTGGGAGGTCGCAGAGTCTGCTGGGTTCATCTACGACAGCACAGTAGGGAACAGGGACCGCTTGGGATTCAGGCTGGGCCTTTGCACGCCGTTTCACCCCCCAGATTCGGGATGGAGGCAGATGAACGTGGTCGAGCTCCCCCTGGTGCTGATGGACGCGACGCTCTGGGGGTATCTGAAGAAGAGTGAGGATGAGGGAGAGCGGGACTTTCTGAGTCTTCTAGACCAGGTGGCCAGAGTCAATGGGTTGATGACCCTGCTTTGGCATCAGGAGTCCGCAAGGATGAAGGGAGGGAGGATCTACCCGCGTCTTTTGGCTGCGCTAGCTGGCCGGTACTGCTACACTGCTACGGGCGAGATGGTGGCGCGCTGGTGGGTAGAGCGGGGTCGCACCTTGGTCTCCGACGACGCGACCGTCAGGATGGACAGCGCCCCCGAGGGAATGGTACTAACCTTCAAGACCGCGGAGGAGAAGGCCCTCGTGGTCGAGGGCGGAATCCTGAGTACAAGCGCAGCCGGGCAGACCGTGACGGCTTCAGGGGGTCCCCTAAGGGTCAGGGTCGGTTAGTATGCCAAAGACGCGTGTGTTCGTGACCGGGGCTGGTGGGGTTGCTGGGGTGAACTTCGTCCGCGCTCTTCGAGCCTCTGAGGCAGGATATTGGATAGCTGGAACAGACCATAACAAGTACTACATCGAGATTCCTGACCTCGACATCAGGCATCTGACGCCACGACATGACTCATCCGAATTTGTCCGGAGGGTAGCCGACCTGGCGAAGAAGGAGATGGTCGACTTCCTCCACCCCCAGCCCTCCGCCGAGGCCCTCGTGCTGGCCAAGGCCAGAGACCAGATCGCCGTCCCGATGCTGCTGCCGAGGCCGGAGGTGATGGAGATAGGCCAAGACAAGCTGTTGACGAAGGTACGGATTGAGCAGGCGGGCATTCCCGTAGCGGGCACCATGCCGTTGGAAGAACTGGATGATGTAGATGAGGCCTTCTCCACCTTCCAGGCTCCCCTCTGGGTGAGAGCCCGGCATGGAGCCGGTGGGAGGTTCAGCCTATCGTGCAAGTCGAAGGAGGAGGCGTTGCACTGGATTGCAATATGGACTGGCAGGGGGACCCCGCTCGACGAGTTCATCATCCAGGAGTACCTCCCAGGCAGGAACATCGCAATGGACACTGTATGGTGTGACGGCAGACTAGTGACGTCATACTGCCGGGAAAGAATAGAATACCCCTTCAAGCATGTTTCTCCCTCTGGCATCACCGGGACGCCCTCGGTGGCTAGGATCGTCCGGGACAGAAGGGTCAACGAGGTCGGTGAGAAGTCCGTAGAGGCTCTCGATCCGCGACCAAACGGTGCGTATTCGATTGACATCAAAGAAGATGCCCGGGGAAGGCCCTGCGTGACCGAAGTCGATGCGGGCAAGTTCCATACGACGATGCCCCTTTGGGGGTACGTCGCTGTCAGGCATTTTCACCTTCCATGGTACGCGAACCTGGCCGACCTCTACGTCCGATTGGGCCTCGGCGAGGATCCGCCCGATGACGTTCCTCCGAAGGACCTCCTACCTGAAGGCTATTACATGATTAGGAACATCGATTCAGGTGTCCTTCTCTGGAGGGAGGATGGTTGGAAGGAAAGGGTCCTGTGAGTCTCAAAGACTACGCCGCCTACGTTTTCGACTTGGACGGCACCCTGTTCACGATTCCTGTCGACTGGCTCAAGGTGCGCGATGAAGTCGAGAAGATGAGCGGGACCCCTGTCGGGAATGTGCCCCTTTTCTCCAAGGTAGAGCAGCTCATCTCAGTCCGCCCGTCCATCAAGGAGACTCTATTCGCTATGCTCGACATGCACGAGTTGAAGGCTATGTCGGCAGTTGCTCCGGTGGACGGAGCTTTCGAGCTCCTCTCCCATCTTTCAAAGGCGGCCATGTTGGGCTTGGTAACGATGCAGGGGTCGGCGGCTTGCGACAGGATCTTGGGCAGGCACCACCTTGGAGAGCTGTTCGACGTCATTGTAACCAGGGAGGATTCCCTCGACAGGGCCGTGCAACTTCGAATAGCTCTTCAGATGATGTCATCATCCCCTGAAGACACACTCTTTACAGGGGACATGCTCAACGACGTCGTCTGTGGAAGGAGGGCAGGTGTCCACACGGCATTGGTGGGGAAGGACCCGTCGGGGGACACAAAACCAGATTACGCCTTCCTGACCCTCGCCGTGCTCAAGGACAGAATCGTGTAAGGTGTGAGAGAGAGACTCCGAGGACCTCGAGCGCGCTTTCCAACTCCGGTTGTTTTCACCTGAAGAGGGACCGGGCCAGGACCCTGAACTTCGAGTCCAACGCATACACGAGGCCAAAGTAGACGGCCGCTCCTGCCGCAATTAGCGCGCACAGTTCCAGACCATAGACAAGGGTGCTGGCGCTTGAATCGAGGACCATTCCAGAAAGCAAGCTTAGCGCTAACCCCATCACGACTGCTGACACCAAGTAGAAGGCCACCTTTGTCCATTCTCTGAAGAGCTTGACCGATCGGCTTGCTCGTCTGCCCTTGATGATGAGGAAGACGACTGTTGTGCAGAGCTGAACCACGGCCCAGAGTGCCACGGCGATCGAGTTCCCCATCCTATACGAGAAGGCGAATGACAGCACGGCGTACATACCAGCGAGATACACGAGGGCTGCGCACATGTCGACCATCGGGACATAGACCAGGTTGCTTTTCATGAAGTTCCTGAAGCCCATCTCGCCCCCCACATCTACCTTCTCGCTGCCGAGTAGCGTCTGATTGACAGTGACAGAGAGGGCTTGGAAGAGGAACATGACTGAGAGGATCGAAAGCCCCAGACTGCCTTCCATGTACTTGGTACCGAATAAGTGCAGAACCGGCTGGGCCAGGACTACCCCGCCCACAGCCATGGGAATACTGAAGAGGAGCAAGAACTCCATGATAATTGCGGGCAGGTCCTCGTTTCCTCCTCGCAGCAGGAGGGGGTACAGGGAGTACGCAAGAAAGTACGAGTACCCGACAATCGAGGCAACTGTGAAGGCGGGTCCGTAGACGCCCGCAATCGCCGTTCCGAAGCCAATGGAGGCAAAGTATGTGTCTTCAGTTAAGAGGAGTGGAGGAAGGTTGGCGATCACGGGCAGCCAGGAAAGCCTGAACCACCGCTTCGCGACCGACAGCTGCAACTGTTCCTTTGTCGCCCCCCTCACCATGTAGGTGCCGAACGCGGAGGTGACAAGGTACGAAACCAAGAGGGCGAGGATGACGCCTTCGATGCCAAGCCCATATACGTACAGCGCCAGGTAGGCGACTACAATCTTGACCGGTTCCGAGACGATGAGCTGATATCCCGAGACGATTGGCCTGTAACCTACCACGATGGATGTGGTGATCGTGTTGAGATAACTCAGCGGGACGAGAAGGCCCCCGAGCAGGAAGGGGAGGAACGAAGCGGTCAGACTCGAGCGGGTTACCACGGAAGTGACAGAGTAGAGCAAGAGCCCGAATCCGCTAGTCATGATGCTTGCGGCAAAAGCGGTCCTACCTACCAGTCTTCCCCTCGCAATGTCCCGCGTGGCCCAGTAGGATACGATTCCTATTGGATATGACGAGAACGCAACGAGATCGATGATGACTTCCCAGAGGCCAAGCTGTGCTGGGCCGAGCCACCTTGCGGCCATGATTAGGAACAGCAGGCCTGTGAAGGCACTGAACACCCGTCCACCGAACACAACCAGGCCTGTCGAGCGCAGTCCGATTCTGCTGGTCATAGCTTCAACCACCGGCCCGTACTCTTGCACTCTCAATTGAGCACGTGCTGGAGAATGATGGAATCCGCGACCACACCCGTCTCAGGGTCGAGGTCCATGTTCTTAAGCTGGTACTCGAATTCACCACTGCGAGGGTTCTTCCTCAGGATTTAGCGCGCACAAGGGAAAGAAAACATCTCGGCGCAGCGGAAGGTATTTCAGCGGCAGGCGCTAGCCACAAGCTTCCTGCGAGCCAAATGATTACTCTTGAGGCTTAAACCAGATTCGTCGGTGCACGCAGGCATACGGCTGAATACTTCTTCTCGAGGCGAAGTGACAGTGCGGAGCACCTGCGGGGTCAAATGTTGAAGCCAACTTACGAAACGGTCACAATAGCGAGGAACGAGGCAACGAACATCAGCCACACCTTGGCCTCGCTTGTGGACCAGACCCTGAAGCCCTCGAGAATAATAGTGGTCGACGACGGCTCCGTTGATGACACCCCCGAGGTCGCCGCTCGATTCGGGTGTGTGGTTGTGCGGCTACCCTACCATTCTCAGAGCTATCTTGGCCGCCCCGAACTAGCCTCTGTGATAAACGCAGGCTTGGGAAGAGTGTCAGAGAAGACGGACTACGTGGTCATGGTGGACGCGGATAACCCGCTCCCTGTTGGATACGTGGCGGACCTGATGGGCAGGATGGAAGAGGACGACCTCGTGGTCGCGGCCAGTGGGATGCTGGTCGGGGAGCCTGTGGACTTCGAGATGCCCCGCAACTCCGGTTTCGTGGTGAAGACTGAGGCTTGGCGGAGGCTGAACGGCATGCGCTACCCGCTCATCTATGGCTATGAAAGCTGGCTCAGATTCAAGTTCATCCAGGCAGGGTTGAAGGCGAAGGTCTACCCTGAGATCAAGTCACAAGTCCGCAGGAAGACCAGGCTCAAGGGTGTCTACGACGGGCGGGCGATGTACGTGCTCGGATACGGCTTGGCATATGCCTCTGGCAGGGTGGCCATCAACATGCCGAGACAGCCACTGAACTCGATCGAAGCCCTCGCAGGCTATCTGTCCCACGGCGACCTGGAAAGATCAGACATCGCAGAATGGGTCAGGGACAGACAAAGGGCACAGCTCATCTACAAGATCCGTCAAAGGTTCGCAAGAGTGCTCAAGGTGGGTCGAAAGGACCGGGTCCCAAGGGGACGCTCGAGGACCTGAGCTCGCGCATGATCGCCCTGTGGAGGGATTGGTTGGCCGACGCGATGAGGTTGAACCTGGTCTCTAGGCTGAACTCGGGTCCCGACCGCGGTTCGCCAGCCAGCGAGATGGTTGCCCCAGCCTCCCTCGCTATCAGGTATCCTCCTGCGATGTCAGTGACTCTAATCCGCCTCCTGACATCGACGAAGGCGTCGATCTTCCCTTCTGCCAGAAGACACATCTCGAGCGCATTTGCTCCGTAGTGAACTACCCGCTTGGAGCCAGCGAGGAGAGGGACAAGCCCTGCGATCACCTCTCTTGAGGTTCCACTCAGATCGATGTCCAGGACAGACTTGTCCAGTTTGCCTCCTCTTGTCGTGCTGATCCTCCTTCCATTCTTCGACGCTCCCTCGCCCTTCGTCGCGAAGTAGACGTCCCCGTTGACCAAGTTCCTGACCATGGCAGACCGAACCCCCCTCAGGCTTTGTCCTTCCGCGATCGCCACCGAAGTGCAATAGAAGGGTAGACCTCTTTCGAAATTCGAAGACCCGTCAAGAGGGTCTATTATGGCCAGCGTCCGGCTTTCGGGGTCGCCAATGTTTCCAGCTTCTTCGCTTAGTAGCTTCACTCCCTTGACCCGAAAGAGCGCTCTTGACAGCTGCTCCTCGGCCTTCAGGTCGGCTAGTAGGGTCTTGTCCCCCGAGGCTCCCGTTCCGACTGCGAGCCCCCGGTCGCCACCGGAGGCCACCGCCGACACAGATTTCTGCACTTTCTTGGTCGCCTTGGCAAGCAGCTTCTCCCATGAGACATCCATGGAATTCACCCGTCGACCATCTTCCTCTTCTTCATGACCGCGAGGACTCCCTCAAACGTTCGCCCTGCGTCCGGGTCCGTGTGTATCTTCTCTACACTCGTCTCGTTCAGCTCCTCGTGGATTTCGGCCAGTGTGGTGTAGTATCTGGCCCTGAAGTATTCTGTCGAGTTCCTGTCTCTTTCTTTCTTCCAGACCTGTCTGCAGTGGATTGTCTCAGGTCCGGCATCGAGCAGGACGTAAAGGTCCGGTCTCATCCCTGGGAGTGAAAGGACTTCTTTGCAGAGGGCGAGCATAACTGGATACGCCGTGCTCTTCTTCAGCTCGAACCTGATCTTCGCATAGGCCAGGTCAGACAATAGGTAGCCCTCAGAGATTAGATCCCTCGTTCTCCTCAGCCTCGAGATGGTGGAGGTGTAGGCCAACGTGGCTCCGAGGAGGCTGTAGTCGGAATAGGTGTCGCCCCTGTCGGCGACGGGGACATGGTCAGGCAGAGCGTGTGCCGATTCCTGAAGCCTGAGCCAGCCGCGCCTCTCCAGGTATCGGGCCAACGTCGTCTTGCCAGTCCCGGAGAATCCCTCAAGGACGACGAAGTGCATGTGTGGGCAGGCTCCACGCTGATTAGCATTTAACCTCGCCAGCCCAAGGCGATCAGGGAAGGGAAAGCAGCGCAGCTTGGTTGAAGACCAGGAGGTAGACGAGGTACGCCAAGTATCCGATTCCCAGGTATGCGACCGTCGGAACCCCGTACTTCACTTCGACCATGGTTCCGGGTTTCTGCTTCGCTTCGACCTCGTCTCTCGCCACGTTAACGTCGCTGTTCACCTCTTCTCTCACCCCATCTGCGATTACTGCTTCCGGTATCCATTTCTGCTCTTTCAGGAACCTCTCAATCTGGATCGTCTTCGATCCCCACGCGTTTCCTGTTGCGACCTCGTACCCGATGTGTCCGAGGGCGACCGCAGCCCCACTAACGAGAGGCAGGATAGGAGAAAACCTGTAGGGATCGGCCGCGATGAAGACGAGCGCGATCGAGTCGGCCTGCCCAACCAAGCCCAACAGGGCGAACACCAGCGCAATCCCACCGATAAGCGCGAATTTGATCAGTTGGAGCTCGAGGTTTGGGAAAGCAGAATAGATGATAAGACCTGATCCGACCAACGCAGGAACCCAGACGATGTCGTTCACAGCTCGCTCCTTGACGTCTTGGTACGATGCCACGGCGAAGGAGACCCCGATCAGGAGTTGGCCGTACAACCGCGCCTCGAGTTTCGGGGCGACATATAAGCGCCAGCCGGGGACGCTTGGCTATGCCCATCTGACCTTGGTTCGGCCAGGCTAGAGCAGGTTATGCCTCTTCGACTTTCAGCTTCTGTCTCGAGAAGATCCTCGCGACTGTCTCGACCGTATCAATGTCGGCCACGGACTTGTCCGTCCTGATCCTCTTTATCCTGGGGAAGCGAAGCGCATACCCGCTATCGTGCCTGTGGCTCCTTTGGACGCTGTCGAATGCGACCTCGACCACGACCTCAGGCCTAACCCTCCTCCAGTAGCCATGGTCTTCCTCGGTCAGCTCCTTCAATCGGCCTGTCATCTCCAATATCTCCGCGTCGGTCAGGCCGCTGTACGCCTTTCCTATCGTCTTCAGCACGTCACCGTCTTGGACAGCGAACGTATAGTCGGAGATAACTCCTGCCCTCTTACCGTGGCCGTACTCGGCCGCTACTATCACAGCGTCGATTGTGTCAAGCTCCTCCTTCAGTTTCACCCAGCCGGAACCTCTCTTTCCCATCGTGTAGGGGCTCCAGGGGTCTTTCAGGACCAGCCCCTCGTACCCTTGCTCACGGCTCCTGCGGAACGCCCCTTCAATTTCCGTCGCATTGCATACGACTTCAGAATGGGCGAGCGCACCAATCCCTTCCAAAACGGCGCTGAGTTCATTCCTCCGCTCCTTGAGGGCAAGATCGACCCTCTCCTCGCCGTCCCTGTAGAGGATGTCGAAAGCGAAGTACGTGACCGGCGCCCTCTTGGCAGCTTCCTCGAACCCTTCCATCCTTCTAAGTCTTCTCTGGAGCAGCTGGAACGGCAGAGGGCGCCCTTCAGAAAAAGGAACGATTTCGCCGTCGAGTATGAGACTACCCTCGGCCCTGCCAATTGAGGAGACGACCTCAGGAAAGCTCGCTGTAATGTCCTCAAGCCTCCGCGAGTAGAGCCTCACCTCGTCGCTCCGCTTGTGGGCCTGTGCCCTGACTCCATCGTACTTGTATTCCGCGTAGACTTCCTTTCCGAAGTGCGCGGCTACATCGGAGGCGTTGGCCATCGGCTCCGCCAGCATGAAGTTGACCGGCCTGAACGGGGCCATCTTGAGCCCTCCGACTCCTCCTCTAGCCGCGGCAGCCGCCAGCAGACCAAGGTCACCGATAACCATGTGCGCCCGGGCCACTTCCTCCTTGGGTACGGAATACGCCCGAGAGATTGCCTCCTCCACCAGCCCGGAGACTAGGCCTATCCGCATTTCTCCTGTCAGGATCTTGACTATGTATTTTCCTTCGACGGGTGCGGCTCTGAGAATCAGGGACTTCACCAATCCTCTTCTCGTGGCCGACGACCCCTTTCCCTTCGTCGACCGAAGCTTCGCAAAAGCATCCTCGAGGTCGTGCAGCGTCAGCGGTTCTTGGAAGAGGGTCTGCTCCTTCTTCACGTCGAGGAGCTTTTCAGCAACCTCGCCGAGGTCGCCCTGCCTTACATAGGCCTTGAAGACCTGTTCGCTTTCAGCCCCGGTTATTTCCCTGACTATCTCGAGCAGGGTTGAGTACCCGACCTGAGCCTCGTCCTTGCTTCCTCTTTCAGAAGACCTGCCAGTCGACACCCGAGCTGCTATCTCGGCGTCTTCAGGTTGAAGGCCCGAGAGGTAGGCGGCAAGGATGCTGACCTTTTTGTCCTTGCTACGAGTCGACTTAACGCCTTCGAGCGTCTTTGCCAGACCCAGAAATGGAGCGCTCTGTCTCATTTCCCGATCTGGGCGGCCATCACCAGAGCGCCTTCGCCGTCCCTGTAGTATGCTTCCTGTCGGCCTGTGACTTTGAATCCGAGCTTCCTATAGAGGGTAATCGCCTGGGAATTGGAGATTCGCACCTCGAGATAGCATTCGGTC
>JBEKAG010000003.1:0-20808 GCA_050015955.1 Nitrososphaerales archaeon | reverse complement strand
AGCTCAGGATCTATGAGCGGGACGTAGGTAGTTTCCAATACAAGGTGACGGACGATGACATCAGACATGCGATATACAACCTGCCAGTCGAGATAAACGGTGTCGAGACGGACCCAATTGAGGTTGTCGTCCACAGGAACCTGAAGCGCGTAGCCACCGATAGGCTCAGGGGAGGAGCGCTCAGGGTCCTCAACGATGGTGTGATTGGGCGCGCCCACAAACTCGCGAAGAAGTTGGTGTCACTCAACATCTCAGGCTGGGAGTGGCTTGCCGACGTGAAGGGAGGCACTCAACAGACAACCAACGAGACGGAACAGGGCGGGGCTCACTTCGAGGAGGTCATTTCCGGGAGAGCGGTCCTCTCAAAGCCAAAGAGTAGAGGAGGCTTCAGACTGCGGTACGGCAGGTCAACGAACACCGGCCTCTCGACATTGGCCATCCATCCGGCTGTGACGACCCTTCTCGATTACCCGGTCGTGCCGGGGACCCAAGTCAAGGTCGATATGCCAGGCAAGGCGGCCACCATCGCATTCGTCGATTCGATAGAGGGGCCAACGGTCCTCCTGAAGGATGGTAGCGTCAAGCGTATCTGGTCCATCGCTGACGCCGAACGGGAAAAGGAGAACCTGGAGAGAATCATAGACCTCGGGGACATCCTCATCAGCTACGGGGACTTTCTGGAGAACAACAGGAATCTCCCTCCGTCGCCCTACGTCTCAGAGTGGTGGGTTCAAGATCTCCGGCAAGCCATAACGATGGCCCCCGAGGCTTTCGAGAGGCTGGCTGCGAAGGGTATCCTGCGGGAGAGGATAACAGAATTGAGTCTCGGCGGACTCGACGCAGTCCCCTCTCCAACCGAGTCGGTGACAATCTCCCGTCTACTCGGAATCCCACTTCATCCCGTTTACACCCCCCGGTTCGACCGGGTCAGTACCTCGGACCTAGTCGATCTTCGCGCCAACAGCCGGATTGAAGGACGTGATGTGGTAGTTGATATCACATCGAATCACAGGGAACAGATTCTCCGTAAGTGTTTGGTGGAACACCGGCTAGAAGGTAACTTGGCTGTGCTATCAGGCGACACTGCTATAATCATGGCCACCCTTCTGAATCTCGAAAACGGATCAGACTTCCCATTCCCCTCCAATCTCACTGAATTCGTCAAGGCCCTCTCAGGGCTGACTCTCGGAAAACAGACGACGACAACCGTGGGCGTTAGGGTCGGGAGGCCCGAGAAAGCAATGATCAGGAGACTGAAACCTCCAGTCCACACTCTTTTCCCCGTCGGCTTTGCCGGCGGCGCGTACAGGGACGTCATCACAGCCTCGAAGCATGGGCCCATAGGCATAGACGTCGTGAACAGGTACTGTCCAGAGTGCGGAGAGCGGCGCTTCTCCTCTAAATGTGAGGCTTGCGGCTCAGGGACGGCTTCGTTCAAGGCCTGTTCTCGCTGCGGTTCAGCTACACTCGACGATGTCTGTCCCAACTGTAAAACGAAGACTCTCCCCTACTCAAACCTCAGTTACGACCTACGCGCTAAGCTTGATGCAGTGAAGGCGAAGTTCCCATTCGACCCTTCAAAGCCAGTGAAGGGGGTGCGAGGGCTCATGAGCGTCTCGAAGACGCCAGAGCCTCTGGAAAAAGGCATCATCCGCAGTAGGCATCAAGTCTTCGTCTACAAAGACGGGACTCTTAGAATCGACGTGACCAACGCCCCGCTGACCCACTTTAAGCCGCACGACATAAATGCCGACCCGGAAGCTCTGACGAGGTTGGGGTATGAGAACGACCGCGACGGGAAGCCTCTCAAGAGAGGCGATCAGCTCCTCGAGCTGAAACCCCAGGACATCATCGTCCCAATCGACATCGCGAACGACTTAGTCAGGATGGCCCAATTCATCGACGACGAGGCGCAGAACCTATACAACATGCCGCCATACTACAATGTTCAAGGGCCGACTGACCTGACGGGGAAGATTGTTATAGGCCTCGCGCCCCACACATCCGTCGGTGTAGCAGGCAGAATCATCGGCTTTTCTTCGACTCAGGTCTGTTTCGCGAACCCATGCTGGCACGCAGCTAAGAGGCGGGACTGCGACGGTGACGGCGACTCGCTCCTGCTCTTGCTGGACGCCCTGCTCAACTTCTCACTCGAGTACATCCCGCACCAGATAGGCGGCCTGATGGACACGCCCCTCCTAATCCAACCCATCCTCCTCCCAGCGGAAGTCGACGACCAGGCCCACAACTTCGACATCGCCAGCGTCTACCCGCGAGAGTTCTACGAGAAGACCCAAGAGTCGCCGTCGGCTGCGTCGGTAGAGAGCATGATTGAGCGCATCGGTTCAAGGCTGGAGAACGAGTCCCAGTTCTACGGCTATGGGTTCACACACCCCACAAACGCCCTTACAATCAGGCGCTCCAGGGCCTCTTACTCCACGATGCGGACCCTCGCGGAGAAGATTTCGAAGCAGATCGAGGTGGCCTCGAAAGTGGAGGCGGTTTCGACTAAAGAGGTCGTCGAGTCAATAATTAGGACGCATCTGGTCAGGGACATCATGGGGAACGCTAAGAAGTACGCAACCCAGCGCTTCAAGTGCAGGAAGTGCGATACGACTATGCGCAGGCCCCCCCTGTCATGGACTTGTCCCAACTGCGGAGGGCCCGTTAAGGGGACGCTGACCCGCGCGTCAGTCGAGAAGTACCTCTCTATTGCCCAGAGGTTGGCCAGAGACTACGAGGTCGACCCCTACCTAAAGAGCCGCTTGGATATGCTCCAGAGAGAGCTCAACCAACTCCTGCACGGCGAGAGGAAGGCCGACCAACTCGAGCTGACCGACTTCCTGAAGCCGGCCCTAGCGGAAGAAGTAGGCCGGTGAGTCCCCGAAGGAGTATTTGACCTTCTGGAAACCCTTTCTCAGTTCAGCTATCCTTTGGGTCACTTCGCGCTTCTTCTTCCCCATCATGGCGACGTGGATGAGTTCGGCCACTTCAGTCATCTCTCCCTTGCCCATCCCCAACCGCGTCAGCTCTGCGACTCCGAGCCTTATTCCTCCAGGGTTGGTGTAATGCCTCCCCGCCTGCAGGTCGCCGGGAATCAGTTGCCTGTTGACGATGATGTTCTGGTTCTCAAGGAGTTGCTCCATCGCGCCTCCATCTGCGTACTTGGTCACATCAACCGCAACTTGGTGGGACATCGTGTAACCACCCTTCTCACCCAGAACTCTCTCTCCAAGCCCGGCCAGCCCCTGCGCGAGGACTTGCGCGTTCCTGATGACATCTCTGGCATACTGGTGCCCGAACTGCAGGAATTCGGCGAAGACGAGAGCCTTTGCCGCGACGCTGTGGAGGTGGTGATTGCTGGTCGTCCCGGGGAAGACAGCTTTCTTCAGCTGGTCGGCGAACTCTAGGCTTGAAACGATGGCACCTCCCTGCGGACCGAAGAGTGTCTTGTGCGTGCTGAAGGTCATTACTTGCGCGCCCTCGCGTAGTGGATCTTGGAACATACCGCCAGCAATCAGCCCAATGACATGCGCCGCGTCGTAGCATACGGTCGCGCCTGCGTCCCTGACGGCCTGCGACAGTTCCTTCACTGGGTGGGGGAACAAGAAGAGACTCCCACCGAACATGGCCAGCCTAAGAGACTTCAAGGCCTGAATCCTCTTCTTCGTCTCATCGATGTCAATATTCATCAGTTCCTTGTCAAAGGCGAAATATTCGATGTCGAGAGAATGGACCAGCCCGGCCGAACCCGAGAAGTCCTTCTTGCCGTGCGAGATGTGTCCTCCGTTGGGTATCGAAAGGGCCATCATCCGGTCGCCGGGGCCGCTCAGCGCCGAATAGAGGGCGAGGTTGGCAACCACCCCGGAGATTGGCCTGACATCGATGAAATCCGTCTTGAATAGCTTCTTCCCGAGCGCAATAGCTTGCAGTTCGATTTGGTCGATGTACCTGCACCCAGCATAGACTCTTTCGCCCGGCCATCCCTCCGCGTACCTGTGCCCGAGGTCGGAGGACATAACCTCCCTTACCGGCCTGGAGGTCACGTTCTCACTAGCAATCATTGGCAGACTCTTAGAGAACCACTTCTCGTGAGCCCTGACCTTTCTGATGACCGACCTGAACTCAGAATCATAGGATGGCATGAAACGAGAAGAATACTATTCATAATTATGTGTTTGGAACGAAGCGTGTAAACGGACTTCTCGGAGTCACAGGATTCAGGCCGCTACGCTTAAGAAGCGTAGGAGCATCCACGGGTTCAATGAGCGACAAGAAAAAGAACGCGCCGATGCCCGCCTCGAGCGCAGGCCTCCTTACCTTCTTCAATGAGGCGTCAAACGGCGTCAGAATCAGGCCTGAAATAGTCCTAATCGGTTCGATAGTCCTAATCGCTACATCAATTGTCATCAACGCCTTCTTCAGGTAAGCAGAAACCTCCGAGAAGTTCGGCGACCCAGATTCTGGCCAGCCGCTATAGGCACCTCTTCACCCTTCCGTCCACCCCTGTACTGCTGCTCTATTCAGTGGTAGCATCTTTCTCCTTAGGCTTCATATCAAGAGGTCTCAACGGGGCTATCCCATTCTTGCTGGTGTTCTCTGTCTTCATCCTTTCAGCTACGGTCATTTCAAGCGCCCTCCTGTTGGCTGATCGGAGGACCATCGCCGATTTTCGGCGAACTAGTGCCGTCCTTCTAGCCGGTGATGTCTTATTGATCACACTAATGGTTTGTGGGGTTGTCTTCGTCCGGCTGACCGAGTCGCCCGGCGCGCTCAACAACGCCTTTCTCTTCGGAACCTTTGCGTCTGCCGGATTCGAGTTCTTGGTAATTAGTGGCGTCTTCACCGAGCAAACTTGGTTGGCTATGGTCCTTGCCGCAATTCATCCTGCTATGACCTTAGTCATCCTCAGGTTCACTGAGCTCTCACTCAGATTCGATTCTCTTCCTGTGCTCTTTGGGGGCCTCACTTATGCGATAATAGCTGCTTTCATACTGCTCCTGAGGAGGAGAAAAACTAGCGAGAGTCACAGCGCCCTCGATCTCTTCCGGGCATTCATGAAGACGTGGGCTGGCGGCGAGTCCACAGATCTCGAGCGCATAATCGCCGACCATTCGGAGGATACCCTCGTCACTACCAAGGTGGTCCGGTTTCAGACCCAGCTCAGTGATGTATTCTTGGTCCTGCCTGGAGTCCACCCTGGTCCATTCCATCTGGTCGGCAGCTACGACCTGCCGGGGCTCATTTCCAAGGCCTTCAAGGAACAAGGAGCAGTGATGACGTTTCACAGGCCGGGAGGGCACGAGAAGAACCTGGCCACACGAGAGGAAACTGGCAGGTACGCTGTAGAGACGAGCGAATTTGCTAGGAAGATTTCCCCATTGTCGGCGGAAGCCGTAATCAGAGGACCAATTCATGTACGCATCGGGAAGGCCAACGTTGGCGCCACGGCCTTCTCTAGAGACATGATTCTCACGGTATCCTTTTCTCCCCTAGGATCGGATGATTTGGATGTAGAAGTCGAGACGGAACTCGCGGAATCGGCTTCCGCCGTCGGGTTCGAGGCGACGGTCGTCGATGCCCACAACTCACTCGAGGACCATCAGGAATCGGTCGACTCGGCCGACCTTGGATGGGGACAACTCTTCGAGAGGATGAAACTGACTGAGGCCACGCCCTTCAGGGTGGGTTACGCCCACTCAGATGAGTTTGGGTTCGGGATGCGCGAAGATCTGACAGAGAACGGAGTAGGCCTGATAATGTTTGAGACACCCCGTGGTAAGTTCGTCCTCGTCTTGGCCGACGCGAACAACGCCGTCCCATCTTTGCGGGCTGAAACCACCAAGGCCCTGGGTTCTCTGGGCTATGAATTGATGGAGTTCTGCACCTCCGACAGTCACAACCTTGCCGCGAGGGGGCTAACTGTCTCGCGGGGATACGAGGCGTTGGGCGAAGCGACCCCTATCGAGTCATTGGTCAAGCTGGTGACAGACATGGCGAGGCTCGCAGAAACTAGGCTCTCACCGAGCAGCTACGGCTCGGGCCAGTTCACGAGCAAGGTCAGGGTCCTAGGGACCAAAGCACTGGAAGAGTTCGCCGCAATCACCCAGACCAGCTCAAAACTAGCGAGGTTCTACTTCAGGTTCGCTATGGTCTCAGTCGTCGTCTTGCTCATCCTCTCGCTCGGAATGTGAGAAAGAGATTTAGACAGACGGAGAAGCAACGCGCCCGTGGACGGCGGTTCCAAAGGTATCCTCATAGGCATCGAGGGGATCGACGCCGTCGGCAAGAGGACGCAGGCTTCAATTCTGAGCTCGTGGTTGCGCTCCAGGGGCCTTACCACCCGCACGATCTCCTTCCCCGATTATGGAACGACCCTCGGAAGGGAGATTAGGAGTTTCCTTCTCGGGACCAAGAATTACCCTCCGGAAGTCAGGCATATGCTCTTCGCAGCAAACCGCTGGGAGAAGAAGGACGAGCTGGAATCAATCCTTTCTAGGACTGACATAGTGATAGTCAACAGATATTCCGAGTCAAATCTCGCCTATGGAGTTGCGAACGGCCTGAGGCTGGAATGGCTAATCAACCTCGAAGCGGGTCTCCCGAAACCGGACGCCGTGATTGTCTTGGATGCTCCTTCTACTGTGCTCCATTCAAGGCGTGGACCCAATCAAGATGAGTACGAACGAAACTCTGACCTCCAGGAGAGAACGAGGAAGGCGTACCTCAAGCTTGCCGGCGACTTCGGGTGGAAGGTGGTCAACGCGACCGAAGGGATAGATGCCATCAGTCAGGTGTTGATTGGGACAGTCTCGGATACACTCGCGACTTTAGGCCGAACCGTTTAAGACGACAAGAGCTGGCTTCAAACGGGCTTGATCCTCAAGCCAGTCGCAGAAATCCGGGATCCAGTTCACGGTTACATCAAGTTGACCGAGGTCGAGCGTGATCTCATAGACACGCCCTTCGTCCAGCGTCTCAGGAGGATTCACCAACTCGCAGGCTCGTACCTTGTCTATCCGGGGGCGGTTCATACGAGGTTCGAGCACGTCGTGGGGGCGATGCATGTGGCTGGCCAAATAGCGGAGTCCCTGGCGCCAACATCCGGGATGGGTCCAGACCAAGTTCAAGAGGTAAGAATCGCAGCGCTTCTCCATGACGTCGGACACGGCCCTTTCTCCCACACGTACGAGGAGGTCCTGGCCGAAAGGACTAACGTGACCCACGAGGATATCTCGCAGAGAATCGTGCTAGAAACGCCGATACGCGACGTCTTGGAGAAGAACGGCTTCTCCGCGAGGAAAATATCGGCCTTCGCTGTGGGCAAGCAGAGCAGACGGCCTCCTTTCGTTAACGAGATTATAGCGGGCGGGCTCAGCGCAGACATAATGGACTATCTGCTCCGGGACTCCTACTTCACAGGAGTCGAATATGGGAGAGTTGACGTCAGGCGGGTAATAGATTCGTTGCAGGTAGCCGAGGGACGCCTGGCCGTCGAGAACGCCGCTCTCTACGCCTTCGAGGCGCTCCTGCTTGCGCGGTACGAGATGTTCAAGGCGGTCTACTTCCACAGAACGGTCAGGGCAGCCGAGCTGATGCTCGTGCAGTCCATGAAGCTCGCCGACGATGCCCTAGGGCTGACCGACCTCTCGGACCTCGACAGCTACTTGGACCTGACAGACGAAATCGTACTACAGAGACTGGTCATGCTGAGCCCCTCCACACCCGAGTTGAGAGAGGCCAAGCAGCTCGCACTGGGTTTCCGGAATCGGAACCTAGTCAAATGTGTCTTTGAGAGGCTGGTCCAGCGCAAGGACCAGATGGTCTCGGGCCTCTTCGCGAAGAAGAGGGTCAGAGAACAAGTCACAGCCGAACTCGCAGAAGCCGCAGGCGTAGACATAATGCACGTCTTCCTCGACGTCCCCACGACGCCTTCGGTGCCCTACACCTCTTCGAGGGAGGCTTTCACTTCAGTCAGGCTCGTGCAGACCAGGAGCGGAAGGCGAGTCGTAAAATCGGTGCCCCTAAGCGAGCTGCCTCTGGTCGGGTCTATCGCCGGCTTTATGGACGTACTGCGCATCTACACTACCGCGGAGAACAGGCGTCCGGTCGAGAAGGTGACGGCTGAGATGTTCAAGGGCAAAAGCTTCGTCACTAAGACCTCAATCTAAGGAGAACGGCAAAATGACGACCATTCCCTGTTAATCATGGGCATAGAGGCCGTCTTCGCCTACGAATCTTCTCATCATCTCACATATGCCGGCGTTACAGAGAGCGTTTCAAGCTGCTGGACGCGACGCCAGGAGAGCAAGGGGGGTTGATTCGCCTTTCTGTTCGACGACTGGTTCAACTCCAGGACTGTTAGGATCTTAGTACCTTCGTGGTTCAGAAGGACCTTTCAGTCCGAGTCTTCATAATCGAAGCATTCAGGTGCTCACGCACGAGTCTTGGGGCTTCCGGGCCTGATGACCTCACCCTTTCGGAAGGCTATCTTCGCGGCTGCCCCCTGGTCTCCCTGGATGCCTCTCATCTTCACTCGTCTTACCGAGGTGCCTGATTCGTCGACCATCTCGATTGCCGCTTCAGGGGCCTCGAGTCTCAATGATTCGATGAGCTTGGCCGCCATGACAGGGTTGCCGTTCCCCACCTTGATTACGAATCTTTTTGCAGGTACTCCGCGCACGAATGCTCTGACACTAAGGGTGAGCTCCGCGACAGAACCGAATGTGTTGTATTCCAAACTGGTCTCTCCGTAGAAGACGGCCAACCCGATTCTTGTCCCCGGGTCGACTCCTATGAGCACCCCGCCATCGCCCCTATTCAGTCTTGAGAGCAATTGACCTTTGAAGACCCCCGGGTTCTCGTCAAGGTCCTCTAGGGCGAGGGCTGGCCCACCAAACCGCTCCATCTCTCCCGCGCTGGTTATAATCAGGGAACAGTCTCCACAGTCCGCACCGGGCGGCACGCTACTGAAAGGAAGGCCGGCCTTCTTCATCCTTGAAACAATCGCGTAGTATGTTGTTGCTTTCGAAGTCGCCACGCAGATTCGATTCACTCTGAAATACCCGCGCCAAGAAACGGGGCCCGTAGCACTAATGAGTTTTGGCGCGCAAGAGGCGCACTCCTTCTTTGGACCGCTAGAGGGCAAGACCACCACATTTCTCGTCGAAAGCAGACTGGCCAACCTCTCCTTTGCTAGGAGCATCACTTCGTTGACTTCAATGACCAAGAGTGGCTGTGCCATCTTTGATATCGACGCATTCTACTCGTCAAACTCAAATGAGATTATGTCGGCCCTCCCTCCGAACGCAGCAATGTCGACACACGTCTACGTCCCCGAGCCTGGGTCGAACGTTGAAACTGAGTTCCCAAGGTTCTTCATGGCGGAGTCGAGGGTCCTCATAATTGATAGCCTAAATACCCTCTACCATCTATTTTCGTTGTCTGGTGTAAGCTCAAGGAGCAGGAAACTCGCGTTCGTTGTTGCCAGCCTCTCATACTTCGCCAGGACCAGTGGGAAGGTGGTCCTCTTCACCACATACAGGCGCGAGAAAACAATGAAGACTGGCGGAGGTAAGCCCATCTCCGACCTTTCGGACTTAACCGTCTCCGTCGAAGCCATCGACTCAGAACTGCTGATGAAATGCGAGCGTGGAACGGCTTGGCCCGAAGGAAAAGTCTCTCTCCGTATCACTTGAGCTGTATTAGCCGGGTTCCTGCCAACAACGAGATAGCAAGCAGCAGGAGAGCGAGTGCCAAGTACATGCTGACTGCCCTTGCCCGTGTCGTCTGCCTTCCACTCACATAAGTGAGGTAGATGCCTGCCCCGCCGATCAAGACCACGAACGAATCAAGAATTGCTTCCGGTATCGTCTGCGCCCCTGCGCCAGGGTAGACCACCTCTCCTTGGTTCGGCACTGGAAAGGCAAGCGCGTTGACAAAGCCGCTCACCAATCCGACCATGATGAGCACGTAGAGAACCGAAAGCAGGTTCCCCCTCCTCAGAATCGGGCTGAATAGACCCCCGAAGATGTCCTTCAGGGTCCCTATCGTCCTCTCGTATCCCGACTTGATCAGCTCTCTAATCACTCTGAGAATCCTCCAGCATAGCCGCTATCTCCTTTGCCCACTGGCCCGTTTGTTCGTTGTGTTTAACCTTATCCAGGTAGTCTTTCCATTTCATCTCTCCGTAGGCTTCGGCCCATAGGCGGTACCCGGCCTCGAGCTTTCGTTTCGCTTCCTCGTGGTACCTACACAGATTCAAGACCGCCTCCCTACCGCACAGTTTGCACTTCATGGTTTCTTCTCCTCTCGCTTTGCGGAGCACATGGGGTTGACGCAAAGCCTCCACGATGTCCTTCCGCCCATTACGTGTACGACAGGCCAAGAACAGTGCGGGCAAGCCTTGTCCATCGTCCTGATGGTCCCTCTTTGTGGAAGAGGCGCCGACGCCTGACATCCTGAGGGATAATTCGAGCAGCCCACAAACCTCTTCTTGGTTTTCTTCGATCTGATTATTCTCAGTTGTCCCGATTCGCAGACCGGGCAAGGTCCCAGAACATATGACGCCGTGACGGTCGTGGTCAGAGTGGCGGCGATTTCCCGGCCAATCATGTCTTCGTTCGCGCTCAGTCCCACCAGTTGCTCGGCTATCGAGCGAACCGTCCCCCGGACGAGTTCTGCGTCCCCCCTAAACTCGCCCTCCACCTCTTCGAGTCCTTCCTCAATCTTTCGCGTCAGTTCTGTGGTCACAATCACAGGTGCGTATTTCTCCATCACTTCGATGACTGCAAAGCCTAGGTCTGTCACCTTCATGCTGCCCCCTTCGACGTAACCTCTCTCCACCAGCGTCGAAATGATGTCGGCCCTAGTCGCCTTCGTCCCGATGTTCTCCTTCTCCATTTTCTCGAGGAGGCTGCTCTGGTTGTACCTCGGCAGTCCTTGCTCGAACTTCTCCTCAACTTCCACCCTGACGACTTTGAATCTATCACCTTCGGTCAGACTCGGAACGTTCGTGTCCCTAGCGCTCGCGTATCCGCCGTATGAGTCGACCCATCCCCCGTATAGTGTCCTCCCTCTGCTGAGCATGAACTCATGTTCCCCGACAGAGAGCCTCACGTTGACTAACTCCCTTTTAGCGGGAGGTCCGAAGGCTGCGAGGAATCTCCTAGCGATCAAGTCGAAGACTGCAGCTTCGGGCGAGTTCAGGTGCTTGCGAGGCACTTCTCCCGTTGGATAGACCGCCGGGTGCGCCTGGTCAGCCTTGGCTCCCTGCGTTGGATTCAGGGTGCCTCCAAGCAAGTACCTGGCCACTTTCGAGTAACGGCTGAACCTTTCTAGACCCTGAAGAATCACCCTATAGTTGATCGACGGCGGGAGGCGTTGGCTGTTGGTCCTCGGGTACGAGACTAGGGAGTTCAGGTAAAGTCTCTCAGCAATCTGGAGTGTCCGGCTCGGTGAGAACCCAAAGACTCTGTATGCCTCTTTCTGGAGGTCGCCCACGTTGAAGGGAGGTGGAGGAAACATCTGAACCACGCTCTTCGCGACACTGGTTGCTACGCCCTCCTTGCCAATGCAGTCATCCCTCGCTCTCTCAGCCGAGGCCCTAGACCTGACCCTCTCCTTCAGATACCCGGCCGTGAACCGGGTTCCGTCCTTCTCGAACGTTGCAGTGACCTTCCAGAACGGCAAGGGCACAAACTCGCGTATCTTGATCTCCCTCTCCACGAGGAAGGCCAGCGTCGGTCCCTGGACTCTTCCTATACTAATCGTCCTGTACCTGTGCCGAGAATTCAATGCTGACTGAGAGAGTACTCGGGAGAGATTGACGCCCCAGACAAAGTCAACGAGATGCCTGGCCCTCCCCGCATGTGCCAGCCCCTGTCCAGTCTGGGGCTTCGCCTGTCTGAATGCAGCCACTACGTCGTCTCTGGTCAGGGTCGAGAACTTCGCCCGGGTAGCCTCTGTCTCCTTGCCTCCGCACACGTACCGTAGGACGTTGAAGCCTATCGTCTCGCCTTCGGCGTCGAAGTCGCACGCGTTGACGAACTTGGTCGCACCCTCAGCAAGCTTACGAATCACACTGATCCTTCGGGCAGCGCCGGTGTTCTTCTCCTCGACGAGGTTGGATGGGTACCATTCGACATCGAAGACAGGGTATACAGCTCGCTCCTCGAAAGGGTCTGAGATTGCGTAGACATGTCCCTGCGCCGAACAAATCACGAAATCCTCTCCTTGGCTGGTGAACCTGAAGACCGTCACTCCATCTACCGCGAAGCTTTGCGCGCACCCATCGGACAGTGCCTCTGCGACCCTCCGAGCTGCGTCGGGCTTTTCGCATACCACCAACGTATAACCCGAAGCGACAGATATCAAACCCAGCAACTCCAGAGTCAACAGTGTAAGAGCTTGAGTCTTCTGTCTCCGCTAGGAGTAGGACCCGTCTATCTTCTTGACATCGATACGAAACTTGTCAGTGGAGAGCTTGGTCCCACACTTCTTGCACCTGTAATCTAATGCCTTGAGCACGTCTCCCGGAGACCTCAGGTCGAACCCGGAGTACAACGACGTCCCGCATGACATGCAAGCTATTTCGTAGGTCATCAGCGCGTCCACATGAGTCGTCTTGGCTAAAAGTATGTTCAGGCTCTAGCTAGTCCGGAACTCTTTGCAGGAACCCTAACCACCCCTAGTGAAAGAAAATACCCGGCGGGGCGATGTCCTCTTAAGTAGACCGAACGGCAGGTTTGAGCATGTTGAAGCTGACGCAGTTTCACAAATATCACTCCGAACACGCGAAACTGGCGAAGTTCGCAGGCTACGAGATGCCGCTCTGGTACACGACGACCACTGATGAGCATTTGGCCGTCAGGAACAACTCAGGGGTCTTCGACGTCTCTCATATGGGCCGTTTCATGGTCAGGGGCGGACCCGCGAGCTCGTTCTTAGAAGGGTTGGTGCCCACTCAGGTTCAGAAGCAGTCGGTCGGCAGAGCCTTCTACACGCTCCTTCTCAACGACGAAGCAGGGATAATCGATGACTTGGTAATCCTCCGGCTGGGAGAGACCAAGTTCATGCTGGTGGTCAACGCAGCGAACGCCGAGACTGATATGAACCACATCAGGAGCTGCGGGCCTCCTGAGGGCGTCGAGATTGAGGACCTGACGGGCTCCTCAGCTATGGTGGCAGTCCAAGGGCCGAAGGCGCAGAAGGCTCTGCAGCCGCTCACCGACTTGGACCTCGGTCAGCTGAGGAGGTTCCGTTGCTCGGAAGCGAAGGTCCTAGGCCAACTGTCGATTATATCCAGGACCGGCTACACGGGCGAAGATGGTTTCGAGGTGATAATCTTAGACGCTTCAAACGACGAACCTGGGAAGGCAGTTGAGTTCTGGGAACGACTCGCGGCGGCGTCGAAACCATGCGGACTAGGGGCTAGAGATTCACTGAGGCTCGAGGCTGGCCTCCCACTCCATGGCGTGGACATCGACCAACAGACCAATCCGTTACAGGCCGATTTAGCATGGGTACTCTCGCAGGGCAAGATAGGCTACGTCGGCTCCGAGGCAATCTCCGACTTACGGGTCAGGGCTCTGGACATGGTGAGGAGGGGTATAATCGTCGAGCGAGGCATACCCAGGCACGGCTTTGACGTGCTGGGCAGTTCGGGCTCGCTCGGCAAAGTGACCAGCGGGGCCTTTTCTCCAATCCTTCGGAAGGGAATCGCCCTTTGTCGCCTCAAGTCAGAAGGTACGGAACCCGGGACAAGGGTCAGAGTCGCGATACGTGACTCGGTCCAGGGCGGGCAAACGGTAAAGCCTCCTTTCTATGATGAGCGGTTCTACGGCTGGAGAAGACAGAGCAACGGTAATTAGTCCGCTGGTGGGCTGCCCAACCGCATGAAACTCCAGGACTACGACATTCCGGACGACCTTCTGTACACGAAGGAGCACGAATGGGCGAAGGAGGTGGGCTCCTCGGTGAGGGTCGGAATAACCGATTACGCTGCTAAGACACTGAACGACATCGTCTACGTAGCTCCTTCAAAGGTCAACGACGAAGTCGCGCAGTTCAAGTCCATGGGGACCGTTGAATCCATCAAAGCTGTCTCGGAACTCTACTCTCCCCTCTCGGGAACTATCACCAGGGTCAACACGGAACTCGATTCACATCCGGAGCTGGTCAACAAGGCACCCTACTCCGAGGGCTGGCTCATCGAAGTGAAGGCCCTCGATTTCGATTCAGACCGCGAGCGGCTCCTCAACGCAAAGCAATATGCGGTTCACCTCGAAACACTTCTCGACAAGCAAAGTCACAATTAAAATACCCCAAGAGTTCTCGCAGGAAGAATTGGATTCTCGCCTCGGGGGTCTTAGGTCCGCGATAAAGAGGCCGACGATGTCGCGACGGGCCTTGATGACCTCCATGGTCCTTTCAATCGTCTTCGTGCTCGCGGTGACGGTGAGGGCGTACTCCGCGAAGTACGGGTTCTACTTGGGCGAGTTCGACCCGTACTACGACTATTTCGCCGCCTCTCATATCGTGACCCTCGCGCAACAACACGGTCCCTTCTACGCCCTCTTCAACAACCCGCCAGACTGTGGACCGACGGTAATGACCGCCTGCCATAACCTGCAGGGCTACTTCTACTGGCACGACATCACGACATGGTTCCCCGAAGGGAGGAACGTCGCCGCAACTTCTCAGGATGGTCTCCATATCGGGGGCGCGATGCTCTACCTCTTGGTCCACGACATCTTCGGCGTCCAGATATCGTTGTACAACTTTCTCGTCCTCTTTCCGGTCTTCTTAGGCGCGATTACGTCGGTATTGTTCTACTTCCTCGTCAGGAAGATAGGAGGCGACGCCGCAGGCCTCTTCGCGGCGCTGGTCTTCGCAGTCTCTCCGCCATTGATAGAGAGAGGCAATCTTGGCTGGTTCAAGTCGGAACCCCTTGCCATTCTCTGCTTTGTGTGCGCCAGCTACGTGATGTTGACCATCTTCGACAAAGGGAGAATAATGCGCAGCAAGATTCTGAGGGCCCTCCTCGCCGGCGCCTTTGCGGGCTACGCCACCTTATCATGGGGTGGTGGCGACTACTTCAGCGCCGCCTTCGGGCTTCTCTTCTTCATCATCCCATTCATGAACTTGGAGCTTTCAGATCTCTCTCCTGCAATAATCTCCTTCACGGCCTCGACACTCTTTGTCTGTGCTCTTTGCCCGAGGCCAGGCGTCGCAATCATCACCAACCCTGTCGGCCTTATCATGATAAGCGGCACCGTCTTCATCCTGATTGCCCAGTGGGCCAAGACTTGGATCAAACCCTTGGAGTACAGACGGACTCTGGTCAAATTCCTCTTCGGGTTCATCCTCGCAGGCTTGATTCTCGTTAGTTTCGGTGCTGTCGGAAGCATATCGGGCAGGTACCTGACTGTGATAGCCCCATGGGTAAGAAGCGGCAATGCTCTCACCCAGTCTGTCGCAGAAGAGCAACTCCCCACGGGAAGCGATTACTTCACATCGTACGCGATACTCCTCTCCTTTGCGATGGCTGGGGCGCTGATTGCCTTCAAGCGGAGGGGCGTTCCGATGGCGTACACGCTTATCTTCGGAGTGACGGGCCTTTACTTCTCTGCGTCATTCTCCCGTCTCTTGGTTTACTCATCGATAGCCCTCGGAATCCTGGGAGGCATCGGCTTCGCAGAGCTCGCCTTCGCATTAGTCAAACCAAGCTCAACGCCGTTGGCGAAGAAGAGACAAACTGTCTCGAATAGGAATGAGATTAAGGTCGTGTTCACGATAGCCGTAATCGGACTCCTGGTCTTCCCTGCAGGCGCCTTCTGGATACCGAACCCTCTTAACTGCACAACTGCGAACAATCTCTTCTGCGACCGGAGCCCTGCCGACAGCGCTGTCAGCATCACCAACGGTGCGACCATTTACTCTCAGTTCACTTTCAGCGACTGGAGACAGACACTCAATTGGGTGAGTCAGTCGACGCCCATTAATTCAGTGATAATCTCCTGGTGGGACTACGGCTATTGGTTCGCCGTGATGGGCAACCGCACAACCGTTGCCGACAACGGAACCCTGAACTCCACTAGGATTGCGGAAATCGGCCGGATGTTCATGTCGAACACAACCCAAGCCGCGAAGATGGCGAAAGACATGGGCGGAGGCAGGCCGACCTACGTGGCGATATTCATCACAGGCAGCAGGGTGCCGTTACAGAACTCGAGCGGCGCTTCGACGTATTATTACCTGTTGGACGTGCCTAGCGGGAGTGGGTTTGCCGCAGGGGGCGGGGACGAAAGTAAGAAGCAGTGGTTCATCCGCATCGGCGGCCTCAACGAGTCCGATTTCTTGGAGTGCCCCAGCCTGTCGGCGTTTTGCACGAATGTCGATGACTTTAGTCTGACGCCTAATGCGCTCAGCAGCACCTTTTTTGGTCAGGCTCTTCCCTTCAAGCTTGCTGGCTTTATCGTCGAAACCAACAGCACCTCGGGCCAGGTGTCCGTCTCACAGTCATACGAGTTCGGGGTCAACGGCGCCCCACCTTTAGAGGCCTTCACATATCCGCTTAGCTATACCTACTCCAGCAGCGGCACGGGCCCGTTCAGGCTTGCATACGCTTCGCCCAGCATCAACAACCTCTACACTTGCCCTGGTAACGGCAATTTTGAATGCTTCTCCACGATACTGCTCTACCAGGTCGTCTAATCCGATTTCTCGTAGGCCAGCGGGCTGCGGTAGCGCGCATACTTGTCGTCGGGCGAGAACCTTGCCGGGTGGACGGTCACTGTCTTACCTCCACAACTAGGGCACGTCTCGTTGATTGTGTACTTGCCACATTCGACGCATTTCAACATCAGGCTCTTCAAGACCCGCCACCATGCTTCCTAGAGATCTCACGCTTGAAGCTGAACGCATCATGCTTGCCGACTCCATCCTTGATCTTTTCTAAGACCCCATCCAGAGCCTTCTCAGCCTGCTTGTAGTCGTCAGCAGTGACCCTGACCCTGTACCTCGGAGCGCCCGCGTAAGTGATGTGGACTTCTGCTGGCGGCGAGCTGGCGGCAGCCATCAGAGTCTTCTTGACCTGTTCGATGCCGTCGGGCGACCTAGACGAGACCTCGACTAGGGCCCCGACCTCATAGCTGGGTGGAACTATCTTCTCGGCAGCCGTCTCGGCAATCACCTTGGCAGTTTTCTCAGGGAGTACAAGCGGACCGAGGCCCCTCTCACCCTTCCTTGCCGCCGTCTCGAATGCCTCGTAGAGGGTACCGAATTGGTCCTCCAACTTCTCCTTCAGCGACCCGGCCTGCGCTTCATCCAGACCGAGCTTGTTCTTCACAACGCCCATAATCGAGATTGCCCTCTCCTCCCTCTTCCACTCGATGACTTTGGCCCTTCTCTCCTCGTTGGTCACCTGTCTGAGCGAAAGGTCGATCTCTCTCCTCACCCTGTTGGCCCTTATCACCTTCAGGACAAGCTTCTGGGAGACCTTGGCTACACGTTCGATATTCCTTACCCATCCCGTTGATATCTCAGAGACGTGGAGGAAGCCGTTAATGCCGTCGTACTGGTCTAGGTTGACGTAGATCCCATGAGAAGTGATCTCCCTGACCGTGCAGATCACGACTTCACCACTTTCAGGCATCGGCTTCTCTGTGCTCAATCGATGCGCCTCGTCCGAATTCAACTAATAGAGGTTTCTAGAATCCGCCGAGGTGAAACTGATGACAGCTAGACAGCTCTCTCGGGTGAGGCTCTCAACCTAGCCTCTTTACGAGAGTAGCCAGCACGACCGACTTGCCGCCCCTACTCTCCGCAAGCTTCCTACCGCAACCCTTGCATCCCACGTCTTTTGCGGAGTTCGAGAATAGAATCCGTTCTTCATCGCAGTCGGGGCACTTCACTAACAGGAACTCGCTCCGCATCTTCGGTATCGGCTCTCTTTCACGCCTCATGCTGCTATCTCAGCCTTCCTCAATCTGATTCCATCCCTCATAACCTCTTTGCTGCATTCCTTACACTTCAGACGAAGAGTAGCTTTCTTGGTCGTCTTTGCCGTCCTTATAAGCTCAGGGAACTTTTGTCCCCCGTATCCCTTCTTCCTGCCCGCCTGTCTTCTAGCCCCCCAAGACCCCGCCCGTTCCTTACCTTTCTTGTACAGGGCTACGGAGTGGAAAGTGTGCTTCTTACAATAGGGACAAAACGTCCGCATCTCCTTTGGGAATCTCATCTTCTCACCGAAGCGAAATGAACGTCGCCTCCAGTCCGCTTAAAAGGCTTGGCCGTTCAGACTACTCAACCTTCTCCACTTCCTAGTCAAGAATGTGAGGAGGTGAAATAGGGTGGTCACGCCTCTACCTCACACTACCCGCCAATTGCATCTTTCGGTACCGCCAAGACAAGGTCGATTTCATCATAGTGGCAGGAAAACCTGTGGCGAGCCTGAAGTCCTGACACCGTAACCAGTTTCACTCGGACAGAAGCAGGCTCCTGAAGCATCGACCAATCTTTATTACGCCAGCTGGAAGAGGCCGACTAAGGCGATTCATGCGAACTTGTTTCTCGCGAAGACGTCAAGCTCCCAGGAATGGAAGGCCGTTGCCGCCGCTGTCAAGACACTCGTGGAAGAAGCGACCTTTGATGCGACGTCCGAAGGCCTCACATTCAGGGCAATGGACCCTTCCCACGTAGCACTTGTCGACCTTCTCATGCCGAACTCAAGTTTCGAAAAATACGAGGCTGACAAACCATTCAAGTTCAGCCTCAGGGTCGAGGACCTCGTCAAGCTGGTTGGAAGGAGCGACGCCAAGGACAGCATCGAAATCGCCTCTGGGGAGGAGGAAGCTATCAAGGTGACACTCAAGAACGGTTACAAACGCGAATTCTCTGTCCACCTCATCGAGAGCACGGGAGGGACCGCGCCCCTGCCAAAACTCGAGTTTGATACGAAGGTGACGCTCACCAAGAACATCTTCGAGAAGCTCCTGAGCGACATTTCAGTCGTATCTGACCAAGTCACGATTCAGGCGACAAAGGACAGACTTTCGTTCTCTGGCAAGTCCGACGTCGGCAAGGCTGATATCTCACTCGACAAGAACGATGCTGACGTTCTCGACCTCCAGGTCGGTGCGGAAAGCAAGTCGACATACTCCATCGACTACCTGATGGGAATAACGAAGGCAATGGGAGGAGTCTCAGACACCCTCTTCGCGGAGTTCTCGACCAAGAAACCAATCAGATTAGAGTTCAAGCTCAACGACCAGGGAGCCCGCGTACACTACTTCCTCGCACCGCGTGTCAGTGACTGAAATTACCTCTCTGACCTCGACGCGGACGGGGTCTGGTTCTAGAAAGTAAACCCTGAACTGAAGACATTCGTTGCCCGCTCGCCCGGTATCCTGGTCGCATGAAGGCCAGACACCTTATCTGTCTGCTCTGAAAAGACCAAAGACGATTGAACCCTGATACCATCTCCTTTCTCAAGCAGGCGTACAGAGAATATTACTTCAGGCGGACTGGTTCCATCGAGTTCCCAGGCGACCTCTACTCTAGGGAGTTCGGCTACATCCCTTTCGGCGGCGGCATGGTAAGACACCTTTCGTTCAGAAGCGGAGGCGAAGCCGTCGCAGAGATCTTAAAGCAGTCGCCCTCTTCTGTCTACTGCTCGAACGCCAGATATGAATCACCCGCAGCGCCCATCGATGAGAAGGGATGGCTGGGCGCCGACTTAATCTTCGACATCGACGCAACCGACATACCAACGCCGTGCAAGAGAGGTCACGACCTGTGGTATTGCGAGAAGTGCCGCTCCTCGGGGAAGCTCCCCCGACCTCCGAAATGCCCGAAGTGCGGCGGGCCGTCAGCAGAACTCCACAACACATGCGACCTCTGTCTCACAGCAGCGAAAGACCATGCGTTGCGCGTCGTCGACTTCCTCACCGAGGACTTCGGGGTACCGCGCGAAGCCATCAGACTATACTTCTCGGGGAACAGAGGCTATCATCTCCATGTCGCAGACGAGAGGTTCCACCCGCTCGACCAGCTCGCCCGGGCAGAGGTCGCAGACTACATACGCGGGGCGTCGCTGCCACCCAGCCAGACCATCGCCTCCGCATTGAGGCGGAGACCGGTCGATGTCGGGCATCAAGGCGAGGGTTGGACTAGGAGGATTACGAAGTACGTCGAGGCTAAGCGGGAGGGGTACCAAGGGACGCTTCAGAGGCTCGTATCCGACGCCATTTCATCCCAGAGGGCGATGGTCGATTCATCGGTCACCACCGACGTCCACAGGGTCTTCAGGCTGGCGGGCACCCTGCACGGTAACACCGGCATGCGCAAGATGCACGTCGAATCGATGAGCCGCTTCGACCCGCAGAGGGACCCGGTGGTGCTGAGTGCGAAGCCGGTCGCGGTCAAGGTCGATTTCTACCCAAGATTCAGGGTCAACGGAGTCGAGTTCGGCCCCTTCAAGTCGCAGATAGTCGAGCTTCCGGCCTTCGCCGCGGTCTCGATTTTAACTAGGGGCCTCGGGGAGGTCGCCTGATTGGCAGACACGATTCTCGAGTATCTGAAGAAAGCACTCGATTCTGAGATGCAGGCGGCAGTCCTGCTTCGGCTCTCCAACGACTTCTACTCGAGAATCTCAGTCTACAGCCAGAAGCTCAAGAGGTCCGCAGGCCCGAGCAACTCCGAGGTCGCCAACCTGTTAATCGCCAAGCAGACCAGAATGATCGATTCTATGGTCAAGCAACTCCTGACCGTCAGGGCGAACAAGGCCACTCGGCTGCACGCATTCCC
>JBEKAG010000002.1:0-20977 GCA_050015955.1 Nitrososphaerales archaeon | reverse complement strand
GCCCTGATATTCATGATAACATTCGTCTTCGGCGCATTTGCCGGAGCATCGGTGGCGGTCCTCTCTGAAACCATCTGGAGCATAGTGAGCCCCTATGGCCCCTCGGGAGCTTACCTGCTGCCCTTCCTGGTCTCCGCCGAACTGCTGTACGTCATGGCAGGCCTGATCGCGAGGAGGACCCTGGGGGGTAGATGGGATGAAGCTCGCGGGAGCAGCGTCCTGTTCGCGGGGCTCCTGGGCATCTTCACCTTCATCTGGGACGTCTGGACCAACCTGGGCTTTGCGCTCCTGACGACTACGTTCTCTCCTGGTGCGATTCTCCTCGTTGAGTTCAACCCCTACGCCCTCGCGTTCAACGTCACTCACGAAGCGAGCAACCTCGTACTCGGAGCTGCGTTTGTGCCTGCGACATTAGTTCTGCTGCCCAAAGTGGCAAGAGGATTCACGCGAAATGCCATCGAATAGGACCCAGAACGGCATCATCATGCTGCTCGTCGCACTCCTACTCGTGACATCATCCGTGGCTGCCCTGTACTACGACCGGTATCAGGAACAGACGTCGGAGACCGACGTCTACGTCAATGAGTTGCAGGGGGCGCTGGCCGAGTACAACCGGCTGAGCTCATACTACGGGTCATCCGTCGAGGGCTTCAACAGGACAATCTCCCTATTGACCGACGCCCTCTCCAACCTCAACACCAGCACCCCGGCTTATCTTGAGGGCAGTCAGGCGTTGGGAACGCTCTGGAACCAGTATCTTACCTTGGCTTCAGTGAGCGGGAACAGCCCGGCGAGGTACTCGGCGAGTATGCTCCTCGACTTCGGGAACGGGACCAGGAGGTCGTTCACAAACAAGATGATACATCCTGGCTGGAACGCGTATGTGGCAAGCCTCGTCATCCTAAATGGAAGTGTGCAAGCCACATGGTATCCCAAATTCCAAGAGCACTATGTGACGGCCATCGACGGCACCCCCAGTGGGCGGGCCACCGCTTGGTTCGTCTGGTCGTTGAATGGCACGAACTGGGAACTGGCTCCGACTGGGGCTGACGCCCTGCAGGTCCATAACGGTACCACTTTCGCCTGGACACTCTGTGGCTACGACCAGAAGTCCAAGCCTGTCTGCTCCCCCTGAACATGGATGCCTGATGGAGAAGGGTCACAGGAATCCGAGTGCTGTGGAGCAGAGAACTCCCTGACCAGGAGCAGGGAGGTGCCGGAAAGTGTGCGCTCCTAACCTACTGAGAAGAGGGTAGGCGGTCCTCTAAAACGACCAGGTCGCGGACCATCCAGCCTTACGTGTCTACGTCTGCTCATTAGTCGCCTCAAAACACACAGTGCAGTTGAACGGGATAATCAAGGAATCCTGACCATTAGCTCAAAGGGCTTGTGCCGCTCTAAGACCTTAAGTGAGCAGGGTCTCCCATGCCGATTCGTTGATAGGCTCCGAGGATGAAATCAAGGCCTCGGTCGTGGCCATGATTCTCGACTCCCGACCGGAAGAGGCTTTGGACTTGCTAAGCAAATGGTACCGCGTCGAAAGACCTAAGCTAGGGGTCGGGGTCGTCGAAGGACGGACCAAGAGAGTCGCGGCTGTCTACTCGATTCGCAGGAAAGAGATACTAGCGGCCAGGAGGGAGTACCTCTACAATCCCTTCGTCATGATTCATGAGTTCTACCACCACTTGAGGTCGAGAAGCGGACGCCATAGGGGCACGGAAAAAGAGGCGGACAGGTTCGCGATCGATTTCATAAGGGCATACCAAAGGTTGGCTCTTGGGGATTCTCGCACCGCCCAGAAGTGAGGAAATCCCCAATCTGGATTCCTCTACAGGCCGACTGTCGACCAAATCCCTTCGTCATTCTCGAGTTCGGTGAACCCGCATCTGTCGCATCTTGTTCCTCTGATTGTCGCCGTCTTGTCGCCCCTTCCAACCTGGCGCTGGTATTCCACAAGCTGGCCAGCATGACACCTTTCGCAGATCAACTTGGGCAGTCAGACACACTCATCTATTAATGCAAGTCGCAGAGCAAAGGTTTAGGGATTCAGTGTCCCGGACGCGGGCGCCCGACATCTTGAAGCGGATAACCTTGAGCTCGCGGAACACACCCGCGGAGGAGTGCATCTTCTGTAGGATAGTGTCCAGAAAGGCGCCCTCGCATATTGTCTACGAAGACGCGAAGTACTCAGCGTTCCTCGACGCATCACCTTTCTCCAGGGGCCACACGCTCGTATGTCCTAGAGAACACGGCGAGACCATCTGGGACATGAAGGAGACTGACATCGCGGAGCTCTTTCAGGTTGCCTCAAGGGTCTCCAAGGCGGTCGTCGCTGCGGTCGGCGCCGACGGGTTCCGGTTCGTACAGAATAACGGCGAAGCTGCAAACCAGGTGGTCGCTCACGTGCACGTCCACGTGATTCCGGTCAAGCTGGAGGACAGGGAGAAGTTCACAGGCAGGAGACACTTCTCATCCGAAGAGATGCAGGCGACTGCCCAAGCCATCAGAACTGAGATGGAGCGTAACTGAGATTCGGCGTCAACTAACGAATATCGAGATGGAAGTGATAGCTGATGATGTGTCGGCACCGGTAATCATGTATACGGTGTAGACGCCTGCGCCGCAGTGCTGGACGAAATCGCGCAGGGAGAAGGTCACGAAGACCAGGTTAGGAGCGAACGTCCATTTGTCGGCATAGACTGTTATCCCTTGCTCGAAGGCCCGACACGCGAAGTAGCATGGCGGGAGGACGCCTCCCAAGGGCGATCCCGGTCCGTATTTATGCGGGCCACTGTCGAGTTGCGCCGTTGTCTCGGGTGAAGGAGTGCGATCGTAGGTGACGTAGACGGCGTTGGCGGAGAGCCCTTCCTCCACAGGGGTTCCTGTCATCGTGACGTAGTAGGAACTGGAGACCGAGAAGTTGAGGTTAATGCAATAGTTCTCGAAGTCCTCGACGAAGTAGACCGTCGTACCGTTGTACGCCACACCGACGGAGATCCGATTGTGTAGAGCCGACAGCGTGTTATTTCTGTGTCCGTTGCTACAGCACTGAGAGTCCTTGTACATCATCGAGTACTCGAGGGACCTTAGCGCGCCCTCGACGGACGCAGTGGAGGTATAGGTAGGGAACCCTGAGTAGATGTATGCTATGTTCTCGTCGACTGCGCCCGTCCCTCCGAGGAGCGAGTAACGCATGTACGGCTTGAAGCCCTGGGTGTCGTTGTGGCTGAAGTATCCGTACCGGAGCATCGAGTCGGCGTGCTGCTGGCCTACCTTGTTGTTGCTCAGCGTGACTGCACCCAAGCCGTAGTTGGCTCTATCGCTGTTAACCAGACTCAAAACATAGGTCGAGAGGGCCCCGTAGTCCGACGGATAGGAGATGTTTGCAACTCCGTTCTGGATTAGCGGTGAGTAGATGGAGTAGTTGAGGTCCTTTGTGGGACTGATCCCAGCTGCCCCCGCAACGGAGGACGCTAACCTGAGAATCAAGTCGGAGCCGTCCTTCATGAGCGCGGGCATGTGGAGTATTACAAGGACAAAGGCGCCGATGAGGACCAACGCCACGAGGAAGAGGGCCCCAGCTCCTTGGGACCTCGGCGCAGGCTCTGTCGCCCACCCCTCGTTGTGAACTGACCTGCGGTGGCTCTCGTAGATCTTCATCTGCAAAGTTGTCTAGCCCTGCCCGGATATTTCAATTCCATAGAACGGAAATCTGAACTCATGTTCAGGAAAGAGGGTTCAACCTGACAGCCGGCTCCTTTGACTCCTCGTACCTTGGATAGGTCTCCCCGGAAGTCTCCCCTCGTGACCTCATCAACCGTTAGGCCGTGCTTGGTCAATGGTTCCTTGTCACCGTCATAGGGGGCCGACGCACTGGCGAACGGAGCAGTCGTAGCCTCGGTGCTACAACCTTCTCCCAGGTTCTCTGAATGGATTCAGAGGTCTACGCGCTGAGATCTTCCTGCTGAGGCTCATTGAGTACGCCTGCAGGGATTTCAGGGAAACTCTCTTCCATCCTCTGTTCCGCTACGACAGCAGCCTCATCCAGCACCTTCCGTGCGTCCTCGTTCGCGACGTCGAAGTTGAGAGAGAGCCCGCCGGTGGCGCTCGCGTCGATTAGGACGCTACTGAGCAGCCCGGAGATCTCTCCGATTTCCCTGTCTGCCTCGGGGAATATTGACCTCAGGTCGTCCTTCATGTTCCTGATGACAGAGACGGCCGGGGCGAGCGTCGTAGCGATGTCACCTATGTCAGTAATAGTTCCGAGTCTTAGCGAGATTTGCTCCAGCGCGAGTTGGGCCTGCGTCACCATCTTGCCCATCTTCCTGACTTCGGTCAGCTCGTTGGCGTAGACCGCGGCGTGTTGCGTGTCGTGCTTTGCCAGCGACGCCACTACCCCCTTGAAGATCGTGGAATCGCGCTGTCTAATCCTGTTGACCGTGTTGTCGAGTTGCGCAATCAGAAGCCGAATCTGCCGGTTGGCCTCCTCAATCTGTGACTTCAGAGGCGTCGGGGTACGCATTGTGTCGCGGAGTCTGTCCATCAGGCCCGGACCCTGGTCCTTCCTCTCCCATGAATCTGCGAAACCCATGCTGAGCTGAGTGTGGGTCGGTGGTTTCTATATCCCTCGGGCTCTAATCCGGATGCCAGTTTGAACAAAATTAGTTGACGGCGGGGAAAAGCGTGGACAATCCCAGTCTTGGTGCTAGGATGAGTGAAACGACGACCCTATCGCACACCTATGAATGAGTTTGATAAGTGAGATTCAAGTGAGACTGCAAAACAACGAGACAATAGCAGCTAGTGAGACTCTGCGATCAGGGCGCTTCAGACATCTTCTTGATCTTGTCAAGAATGGCCCTAGTAACGCGTTGTCACAGTACTATGAAATCGATTGGTGTTGCGCGCGCAGCGAATTGTCATGTCTATGACTAGGTAGGCAGCTTCTTGACTGGAACCTGGACTTGGGTGTGCGCCCAGGCTCGCCTGTTGCTCCAAGGGTTGCCAAGGTAGACCTCTCGGTATGGTCCTGCCACCTTATACTCACCCGCTTTCTCTCGCTGCCTCAACCAGTCAACAAGGCCGTGGTAGATGACTCTCGGCGAGACTTGGTCTGGGTTGAATGTCACAGCAGCCACCGTGCAGGATGACAGCGTTATCATAGAGATCCCCTTCCCGCCCCGCATGTGCCTTTTGCTGCGGACCTCGACACCGACCTCCCAACGCCCTTTCGTGTCGTCATCGTCGAACTCTCTGAAGAACCACTTCCCTGTCCTGGTCCCCTTCTCTCTTGCCCAGTTCGATACACTCTCGAATTCGGAGCGGAGCACTTTGTCCCCTGGCCACGACCCCTTAAGGGTGCGAGTCGCCAGTCTGTATTCAGGAACCTTCCGAATCTCAAAGTCGACCACCATGGCCTATCGGAGGGACGAGTGCAGCTTTTAACGTTCTGCTCGGTTCTGGCCGCGGCCAAAGCCTTCTGCGCGGGCCACTGAATACTTCAGCGAAGAATTCTCAGAACTATTATGCTCTTATCGTCGTCGTATGGCGAGGCATTTACCCTCGCTTCGTCTATTATGGCATCTGCAATTTCATTCACATCAGGCCTGCCCGCGAGTGAATCAACAAGGGAAGGATGAAGCACATGCCCGACCCCATCCGACGCCACAACCACCAAGTCCCCTTCTTCGAGCTGGATATGCACAGAGTGGACGAGCAAGGTCTCCGGGTGGCCAATAACCTGTGTGATGTAACCGTAAGGGTTCCTGTCCTCCTGAATCAGACTCCTCATCTCCTTGCCCTTGACCAAGTAGGCCGGGCTGTCCCCCACGTTCGCCGCCTGGAGGCTTTCCTCGTGGATGGCCACAGCCGTGAGGGTCGTCTCCCCTATCGTCTTGTCATTGTTCCTCTTCATTAGGACAGTCTGGTGCACCTTGTTGATCGCTGATACGAGGTCTCCCGAGAAGTTCTCTCGCAATAGGTCCAACGACAGTTCAGCGGCCACCCCCCCACTTCCTTGAGAGGAGCACGTCACACCGTCGGCCACGGCGAAGAGTCCCGTCTTCTCGTCTACTAGCACCCTATCTTCGTACGGGTGTACGCTTCCGGGAACCGAACGCGACGCCACTTGAAGCAAGCTTGGAGCCCATGGCCCCGTGGTGTAATATGCTTGCATATCGGTCAGCGCGCGCTTGCCTGCGCCCGCGCTCGGCAGGTCCTCAATAGCCAGAATCATCGGGAGTAGCCGTAATCTTCGTCGGAGGCGAGTTCGTTTGGTGTTCGCAGTTTTCGGTCGCCGAACCCGCCACCCCCAGCGGTTTCTATTGTGAGTCTGTCTCCTTCCTCCAAGATGGAAGTCTTTTTCGACGGCAGTTTCTCGGTTATTCCATTCTTCCGTAGGATTGCGTAACTGGAAGTGCTCCCGTCTGACCCTCCTCTCAGACCCCAAGGCGGAATTCTCGACCTGTCTCCAAGGACTGTCACTTTGATTCTTGAAGTCGCAGTGAATGATCTTACGATTCCAACCCCTCCTCTCCACTTGCCCTGCCCCCCGCTGCCGTCTCGGAAACCGTAGCTCTCGAACCTCAGGGGGTAGTAGTACTCCATCACCTCTATCGGAGTGTTGAGAGTGTTCGTCATGTTTACCTGTATCCCATCAATGCCGTCCATCTCAGGGCGGGCCCCAGACCCACCGCCAATGGTTTCGTAGAATGTCCAGCGCTTCCCCGTCTCTGGATTGTGCCCTCCCATCATCAAGTTGTTCATGCTTCCGTGAGACGCTGCCGGTACAAGGTCCGGCAATGCTTCCGCCAGTGCCCTGTAGATTACGTCGACAATCCTCTGACTAGTCTCGAGGTTCCCTGCGGCGACTGGTGCAGGCTTCGTAGGATTCACCAAGAGGCCGGGGTCTGCAACTACACTTACGGTTCTGTTGAATCCATCATTTAGTGGAATCGACGGCGCACGGGGCCGCGACGCTACCAAGGATTTTATGGCGTAGGAGACCGCAGCGACGGTCACTCCATAGACGGCATTGAGCGGGGCCTCAACTTGGGCTGCTGTTCCGCGGAAGTCAGCATATACTCTCCCGTTCGAGAATGTGACCTCTGCGCGTATCTTCAGCAGTTCGTCGTTAAGTTCGAGGAAATCCTCTCCCGTCCAAGTCCCTTTCGGCATCCTGCTATACTCTGCCTTCACCAGGGCCTCGGCGTGATCTAGAACAGAAGTCGAGATGCGCTCGAACCGACCGACTCCAATTCGACCTACGAGGCTCGAGAACCTCTCTCTTCCTAGACGATTTGCGTTGATCTGTGCCGTGAGGTCCCCTTCTACGAAATCGGGTTGTCTTGAATTGCTCTTCATGATTTCAATGAGATTCTTTTGTCTTATCTCGCGGTCAATGATTTTCGACGGTGGGATGATCATTCCTTCTTGCCACAGCTCAGTCGCGTCCGGGGATATGCTGGCTGGGACCATCCCTCCCACGTCCACGTGGTGGGCTTTGTTCGCCACGTAGCCGACAAGCTCGTCTCGGACGAAGACCGGACCGATAAGAGTAACATCGTTTAGGTGAGTACCTGAGATGTAAGGGTCGTTGACAACGTACATGTCTCCATCGCGTATGATTTCCCCTTGTTTCTGGAGATACCGTAATGTGTTCTTCAGGCCAAGGGGCAGCGACCCAATATGGACGGGAATCTGTTCGGCCTGGCCGAGCGTCCTCCCTTCAGGGTCGAGTACCGCGCAGCTGTGGTCTGCTCTCTCCCTGATGTTTGGAGAGAACGCTGACTTCCTGAGCATGACAGCCATTTCATCCGAGATGTAGACCAGAGCCTGTTTGGTAACCTCCACGTCGGCTCCGAAACTCTTCGTCATTTCGAATTCCTCCTGAGAACGAGGCATCCCGACTTGACAGAATCGAGATGCCAGTTGGGGGGCACCACCGTCGTCGAATCGTATTCTTCGATTATCGCCGGCCCTTTGAGCTTCGAATTCGACCGCAGCTCGCCTCGTTCGAGAATCGTCGTCTCAGTAAAGTGGTCCGCAAACCAGACTCGCCTCCTTCTTGGTGAGGTACTCGATGTAACTTGAGATAGTTTCCCGAGCGAGATTCCGGAGACGCCTACAGTTGCTGTCAGTCTCAGCGCTGTGATCTCGATTACGTCTCCGCTGTGCAGGAACCCGTAGATCTTCTGGTGTTGACGCTTGAACTCGGACACAACGTGTCGTCTTCTGAATGGTCTATGTACATCGACCGTGATTTCGTAGCCTTGACCAGAGTAGCGGAGGTCTACCCTTTGACTAAGAGAGACCTTTCCGAGTTTACCTTCGATCCTTCGAACCTTCGCCCGAAGACGATTTTCCATCTTCCTAAAGCGACTCTCTATCTCGTTCTCGTCCCTGTCGCCCAGCTCCCTCATGAAGGGTTCGACTTCGTCGTACCTCTTGTCAGCCATCAACATCCCGAGCGCGCTGAACAGACCAGGATGCGGGGGAATCACGACGGTCGGGATTCCGACCTCGTCTGCCACTTCTGCAGCGTGCATCGGTCCCGCCCCGCCGAACGCCACCAGTGAGAACCCTCGAGGGTCCAGACCTCGCTCCAGTGTGACTATTTGGATTGCATTGGCCATCTGCGTGTTTACAGCCTCGATCGCAATTGCGGCAAGTTCGTCGGCGCTCTCTCCTCGCCGCCCCGCTACCTTTGCAAGCGCATCGGCCGCAGCTTCCTGATTCAGCTGGAGTTTCCCCCCCAGAAGGCTCTGGTTCAACCGACCCAGAACCAGATTGGCGTCTGTGATGGTGGGTCTTGCCCCTCCCCTGTCATAGCAAGCGGGACCGGGGTCGGCGCCGGCACTCTCCGGACCGACCACTACTCCCCCGGCCTCATCAACGTCGATTACCGTGCCTCCACCGGCGCTGACCTCTGCGAGGTCGATGCACGGACATCTCACGGGGTATCCGCTTCCCTTGATTGTCCGCCCCCGGTTGCTCCTACCACCTACTTCGAGCTCTGAGGCGACGCTGATCCTTCCGCCCACAACGGTACCCGCCTTTGCCGTCGTACCGCCCATGTCGAAACTGATTACGTTGGTCAGATGCAATGTCCTGGCCACCTGGGCCGCACCGGTGACGCCGGCTGCAGGGCCAGACTCGATTGCGATGATGGGCTTTCGCACTACTTCCTCCGCTCTCACTAGACCACCCGACGAGGTAAGCATCAGCAAGGGCGCAAAGAGTGAGCGCTTCTGCAGCTTCTTTTCCACTTCTTCGAGATAGCGAGAGAGGATAGGGGACAGCAATGCGTTGACCACTGTAGTGCTGGTCCTTTCGTACTCCCTGAATTCGGGGTCGACTTCCGAGGAAAGGTGGACCGAGAAGCCGTGCGACTGTAGGAGTCGCTTCGTCATTTTCTCGTTCGCGTCGCTCTTGTAGCTGTTGAGGAAGCAGACTGCCAAGTTCTCTGTCCTATCCTGCTGAAGGACATGCATGACTTCCCGGATGTCTCCCTCCTTCACCTCCTTCAGCACCCTACCTTCTGAATCCACTCTTTCGTCGACTTCGATCCGGCATCGGCGAGGAATCAATGGTCGGGGACGTCGGAAATTGATGTTGTAGACTTCCGATCTGTTCTGCCTCCCGATTTCTAGTATGTCCCTGAACCCGCGGGTCGTTAGGAGAGCGCATCTTGGAAGCTCAAGGCCCGTCTGTCCAAGTAGCGAGTTGCTGCCTATCGTCCCAACATGAATCAACCCTGCCACGTCGTCGGAATTGATGCCACCCTTTGCCGTCAGCTCATCCAGAGATTCCATGAAACAGGATTCAGGCTCTCTCGGAGTGCTGTCGATCTTTAGGACATAGAGGCGGCGGGTTACATCGTCTACAGCTACGGCATCTGCGAAAGTCCCTCCGATGTCAACAGAAATTCGGAACAGTTCCAGCGCCCCGTCTGCCGGACCCCCTCAACCGCATAAATCCTTCTCGCAATACGAGTACTGACGCCAATGCGAAGGCTTTACCAAGCCGCGACAACCCTGAAAGAGCCCTAGGGAAGTCAAGCTGTCTTTGTCCGAGATTCTCCTGCTACACTTGCTCCTCGGGTTCGTCTCCGGCTGGCTCATCGTGGCAGCAGTAACTGCCATCGCCGATGCGTACGGCACGGGAAAGGCTGGCTTCCTCGGCGGGCTTCCCTCGACTGGAGCTGTCGGCCTTTTCTTCATTGGGTGGAGCCAGTCCCAAGAAGCGGCCGTTAGAGCTACCAGTGTCTTTCCACTGGCCTTCAGCGTGACCTTCGCTTTCCTCCTGTTCTACTCCCTGCCCAGACGTGGAGGATTCGCATCCCGAATCACTACCGCTCTTCTGTTGTGGTTCCTACTGTCAGTATTGGTTGTCCTCCTGCATTTCGACAACTTCGGCTTGTCCTTGGGAATCAGTGTCTTGGTCTCGTCAATCGTCTTCCTCATTCACACAAGAATCGGAATCCAAGACTATCTGCCGGTCGAATCTGAGTTCAACTTGAGGCAGACGGCCTTGAGAGGAGCCTTGGGCGGCTGGATTGTTAGTCTGGTTGTCATCCTGACGGCAGTTGGCGGTCCGCTTGTGGGCGGGGTTTTCGCGGCCGCCCCCGTTGTCTGGACCTCATCTCTCTACTTGACTAGTCGCGCCCACGGGGTGGAATTCTCTCGGTCCTTGACGAAGTCATTCATGGTGGCTGGCATCCTCACCGTGATTCCGTACTCCGTTGCGGCTAGGTATCTGTTTTCGGCCGTTGGAGTCTTGTGGGGTACTGTCTTCGCATACATCGCGATTTCTCCAGAGGCATGGCTGGCTTGGCGGCTAGTACGAGGGAGGGAAAGAACCAAGCTTGAAACAGGCAGCCTGCCTATGCAGGACTAGCGCGTGGGCGGATGGCCAGAAGCTCGACAATTGGTCGAAGAACGAAGAAGAACAACAACTGACGCGCGCTCTCAGACTCCGATAACTAGCGCGATCCTGCCTTCTGCCGTTTGCTTCGCGTCTTCAGTTGAAATAGAACCTCTTCATTGCTGACACTGCTTGAAATCGAGAGGCGGGTTGTCTTACGTCTCCGCCGAAGAGATGGCTAGGATCGACTCACTTGCCATAGAGGATTACCATGTGGATGTCATCTCTCTCATGGAAAACGCGGGGGTGGCCTCGGCCAATGTGGCAAAACTGATGCTCGGAGGTAGTGTCAGAGGGAAACCCATAGGGTGCCTAGTGGGAAAGGGGAACAACGGTGGAGATGGACTGGTGGCCGCAAGACACCTCCACAATTGGGGAGCAGAGGTGACCGTCTTCCTTGGCGGAAGAGCCGATGAGCTTCGCGACATAACCTTACGGCAGCTGAAAGCGCTGGGGAGGTCCGCAAATGTGGAGGAAGGGGCGGGAGATTATGCTGGCTTCGATTTGATTATTGACGCGCTCCTCGGCTACAATTCAAAGGGGAACCCGAGGGAGTCGGTATCCTCCATGATAAGGCGAGCCAACGAGTCAGGAAGGCGGACGCTTGCCATTGATATCCCGAGTGGGCTGGACCCCACTACGGGGGAGCCGTACGAACCCTGCGTTGAAGCTGAGGCAACCATCACCCTAGCGCTTCCAAAGACAGGTTTCCTAAATCCGGAGTCAAAACGCTTTGTGGGGGACCTCTTCGTGGCGGACATCTCAATCCCCGTGGACGTGTACAAGCGAATGTCTATCAAGGCTCCAGACTTCGGAGCGGAACAGATAATCAGGGTCAGGTAGCCTACCGATACAGTGTAAAGATTCCGGCTCGGACCCATCCCGCTCGTCATCCTTAAAGCCGGCATTGGTTCCTGAACACACGATGAAACGCACAGAGGACCAGCAGATGAAGTGCCCGAAGTGCGGATGGTTCGGATTGCGCGAGACTGATGGCGGCGCTGACTGCAAGGTCTGTGGGTACAAGCTGTCTCCCGGAGAGGCAGACAAGTTCAGGCTTTACCGACTCCTGAGAGAAGAATCGAAGCGGAACAAATGAGGACTCGGGTGGAGCAGGATATCCGGCTGTCAACCTTCACGGTGTAGACCAAGACAGACCAGACCGAATTCATTGGTCCGGAAACCACTTAACTTGACGGATGAGGAGGCGACCGGACTATGTCAGTGAAGGTCAGCCCTATTTCGCGATCCGCGTCATTGCTGATAGTCGTGGTCGGAATCTTCACCTTACTCGTCGGATGGGCGACGGGAATCCTGGAAGACAGCATCGCGGGAATCGCATTCATCATCCTCGGAATCGTCCTGTACAGGCTGTTGTACGTGTTCGGCAGAAAGGTCGAACCGAGTCAGTGAAACGAACGTGCCTCAGCTGATCCGCTACTGAACCGACCCGAACGTTGCTTCCGCGCTACTCAGCGTTTGTGGTAGCAACGAGGACCTCCTAGGTGTAGCTGACGATTGTCCGTTTATACTGGCACCTAGGGGGCGGTCCAGGACCGAAGGTGCTCGACGAGTACAAGGGAATCCCGCCCCAGGCCAGACTCTTAGTCTATCTCAGCTTCCTTCCTGGATTGGTCGTCGGCTTCATCTACACCGACCTTTCGTATTTCCTTACCGAAGTCCAGGGATTCTCCGACTTCTGGATGGGCGCCACAATATTCACCATGGGAGGGACCTTGGTGGCGACGAGCATACCGCTGGGAATCGTCGCTGATAGATACGGGAAGAGGAGCATGGTTCTCCTCGGTAACGTCCTGGCTGGCGTAAGCCTAATCGGGTTCGCCCTCACCACAAACATCGCTCTCGTACTCATGATTGCAGTGCTCGAGGGCCTTGGCGAGGCGGCCTTCGCAGTTTCGTTCAACGCTCTCCTCGCCGACAGCGCCGGAGACGCAAAGAGGACATCGGCATTCTCCCTCGGTGCTTTCCTTGGTTGGATATCGGGAGCGATTGGCGCCTTCTCGATATCGTCGGTACTGTTGATTGAGAGAATAGGTGTCAGCGGGGGGCAGGCCCACGTCATCCTGTATGTGATAGTCGGGCTTCTTGGGCTCTCCGTGTCACCATTGATCCTGAAGGTCCATGAGACGAAAATGACTCGGCGCAGGAATCTCTTGCCACGGGATCCAAGAAGTGTGAAGACGTTGACTAGGTATGGCGTCTACAGCATCGCAATCGCCCTCGGGGCAGGCCTCTTCGTTCCCCTGATGACGAGGTGGTTCTCCGCTGCGTACGGTGTCAGTGATGCTGTAAGCGGACCGGTCCTCGCGGCATCGAGCTTGCTGACCGCTGGCGCTGTGCTCCTTGCGCCAAGGCTCGCAAGAAGGCTCGGGCTAGTGAAGGCGATTGTGGTTTCGCAGGCCTTCTCGACGATCTTCATGGTAGCTGTTCCCTGGTCGCCGACGTTCGCGGTGGCAGGGTCGATCTATACAGTCAGGGTCTTTCTAATGAACCTCTCCAACCCTCTGGGCCAGTCTCTCCTTATGGGGCTGGTCCCTAGAGAGGACAGGGCTGCGGCTTCTGGCATAACCGCATCTCTCTGGAGACTTCCGAATTCATTCAGCGCCACTATAGGCGCAAGCCTCATCGGAGCAGGGTTTCTGGCACTGCCCTTCTATATCGCCACAGCCCTGTATGTCTTCTCCATCACAACATTCTGGTTCCTCTTCAAGGACGCGAGGTTGCCCGAGGAGGCTGCCTCGCCTGTTCAGGTCTTGACCCAGTCGTCGAGTTTCGATGGCTCGGAAGAGATGCGCTGAAGGTCAGCCACGCGCACGCCGACGAGCCTGATGGCCCGCCCAGTCCCCTTGAATTCATCGAGGAGTGCTTCCACGACCTCGCGAAGGGCCTCTTCGCTGTCAGTGTGGCTGACGAGAGTCTTTTCCCTAGTGTGAGTCTCGAAGTTCTGAAACCGGATCTTGACACCTGCGACCCTGTAGGCGAGCCTCACGGCCCTCACCCTCCGCACGAGTTCCGAAGCAGCGTCCGCAGCTTCTCGTCTCACCGCTGCAAAATCGCTGACGTCGTCCTTGAAGGTCCTTTCGACGCTGAGGGACTTCGGCATCTCCTGCTGCCTTACCTCGACGCTCTCCTTTCCATGAATCACCCCCCAGAGCCAGACCCCGTTCTTGCTGAACCAAGAAAGGAGTGTCTTTCCGTCGATCTTCTGGAGATCCCCTATCGTCTGGATACCCTTCCCCTTCAGGAACTCCTGCGTTTTGGGCCCTATTCCCGGCACCACTCCGACTGCAAGCGGGGCCAGGTAACCTGCAATGCCATCAAATGGAACTACCGTGAGGCCATCAGGTTTGTTCCTGTCCGATGCGATCTTCGCAGCAGATTTGTTGGGAGCCACGCCGACTGAGCATGTGAGCCCATGCCTCTTCCTGACTGTATTCTTAATCTCCAATGCGACCCGCTTTGCCGAATCTGCGTCTGGCGCCTTGCTCGAGACATCCAGGAAGGCCTCGTCGATGCTCGCCTGCTCGAACCTGTCCGCAAAGACCTTCAGGGTCGCCATGACTTCCTCTGACACGCGTTCATAGAGACCCCAGTTGGGCCGCAGATAGGTGGCATTCGGGCAGAGCCTGTATGCCTGGGAGATCGGCATTCCAGACCTCAGACCGAACCTCCTCGCTTCGTATGAACAGGCGACGACGACACCTCTGCCCCTTCCCGCCTCAGGGTCGGCGCCTACGACCACGGGCATCCCCCTCAGGTTTGGGTCCCTCCGGACCTCGGCCGAAACATAGAACGCGTCCAGGTCGACATGAAGGACGGACCTGCGCTCGTTCGACATGAGCTAGCTACGCCCCAAAGAGGGTCCGCTGCTCGCTGCCCTGAGCCTTCCAGTCGAGTTCCATCAAGCCGAGCAGTCTGCGAAACTCGTTGCTCGATTCCGGGCCGAACCCGGCGAAGTGGTTGTTGAAGAAGACGTAACCAGATTCGAACTTCCCTGATTTCTCCTGGACGACCGATGCCCAGCGCTTCATGTCCTCCGACCGGTCCTTCTGGATGCCCTTGAATTCGGTCAGCTCCCTGTCGCCGACCATCCTGAGGTAGATGAAGTCGGCAGTCACTTCTGGCGGGGTCTCCAGATACTGGTTGAGGGACCAGACCATGGCGATATTGCTCTTCTTTAGGAGGGCGTAGACCTCAGGAGTGAACCAAGACCTGTGTCTGAATTCGATTGCATGCCTGAACTGCGGACTCAGCTTGGCGACGAATTCCTTCATCACCTCCATATGCGATTCGAGCTTGACCGAGGGAGGAAGCTGAACTGCAATCGGGCCGAGCTTCTCCTTGAGCTTGCTCATGACGCTGTAGAAATGGAGCAGGGTCGAGTCCGAGTCCTTCAGTTTATTGTCATGTGTGATCTTCTTCGGGAGCTTCGGGGAAAAGAGGAAGCCTGCCAGGGTGTTGCTCCTCCACTGGTCGATCATGAAGGCGTTCGGAATCCGGTAGAAACTGGAATCTACTTCTACCGAATCGAAGACTCCTGAGTAGAACTTGAGGTAGTCCCGCGGGGCCAGGCCCTTGGGGTAGAAAGGCCCCTGCCAGTCCTTGTAGGACCAGCCGCTACAACCGACCCTCAGTTTGTCCAAGTCCAATGGATGGGAAGCTGCTCCCAAGACCGATGAGTGTTGTTAATGCTTATATCGGTGTTGACGGGTCAAAAGATGACAAGTCTTGTCACAAGACAACCCTGACATTAGGCAGCAGGTCGAGGCCAACAGGGGCGCCATGAAGAAGCTGCAACTCCTGATACCGGGACTCCGAGGCTACCGCACGAAGGAGGACATCAGAGTATCGGACGAGCTCCTAAGGAACCAAGTCGCGGACAAGCTTGACAAGGTGAAGGGGAACTTGGAACAGCTGAGGAAGCAGTTGGCTACCATCGGTGACTTCACCAACCTTACGACCGTAGGTTCGCTCATCTCCCAAGTCCAGACCCTTAGTGGGGAAGTCAGGCACGCGGCCCAGGGATACGCTGGATGGGTCGCCCCGATAACAATCAACGAGGACAAACTGAATAAGCTCTACGAATACGACTATTCGTTCGTGAGCGGAGTCCTCCAGCTGGGCGAGGCAACGGCCGGAGGGAGCCTGAACTACGACAGCACTGCGCCGAACTCGATTCAGACATCGCTGGGCCAGCTTTCGAAGGCAGTGGTGGACGTGAGGCAGAAGTGGTCGATTAGGATGGAGACGATCGAGGGGATCGCCCTCAATTAGAGGTGTGAGAGTTGTTCGGAAAGAAACCAGATCCGACTCCGGGGACGGGCGGCAGCGTCTTCGGCTCCACTACGATTGCGTGGGACGACCAGTTCAAACAGAATAGTGCCCTGTACAAGGTGCCGAGGCAAATCAAGCTCAACGACAACATTGTGGTGAGGGAAGACGAGATCGCGGTCTTCTATAGGGACGGAAAGGTGCTCACCTACTTCGACCAGCCGAACAGGTATGCGTTGACCGATTTCAACGCGCCAGTGGTCGGGAAGCTGCTGAAGTTCTTCATAGGCGTCCAGCAATGGGCCGAGGTCTTCTACGTCCCGAAGAGGTACATGGATGGCAAGTTCGGAAGCTCCCAGCCATACCAATTCACTGACCCGACCTTCGGCATCGTAAGCCTGAGGGTCTTCGGAGAGTATCGGTGGAAAATCTCGTCCCCGGAGCTTTTCATTAACCAATTCGTGGGGACATTCAACGCAGAGACCACTGACGACGTGGAGGCGAGGATAAAGGAACAGATGGTGATTCTCGTCTACAGCGCCCTCGGCAAGATGAAGCAACAGGGCCTCAAGGTCACCGACCTGGCCGCGAACCTGACCAACATCGAGCAGATGGTCCTCGCACAGGGGGCGGACAACCTAGGACAGTATGGGATGGAAATCAACAAGATTTCAGGGCTCACGATTAGCCTACCAGACGAAGTCCAGAAGGCAATAGAAACTAGGTCGGAGATGCAGGTGCTTGGGGTCAACTACATGCAGTACCAGACCGGCAAGGCGATTGACGACGCCGCCAAGAACCCGTCAGGGGGAGCGGGAGTCTTTGCTGGGCTCGGTGCTGGCATCGGGGCTGGATCCGCAATCGGAGGACAGATGGCTCAGGGGATGGTCCAGGGACAGACCAAGAGCTGCCCCAACTGCGCGTCGATGATGCCCGTGAATGCAAAGTTCTGCCCGAGCTGCGGGGCGACCCAAGTGGTTCCGCAGGCCCCTGCTGCTCCCGCTGGTGCCACAAAGTTCTGCCCGAACTGCGGAACTGCGCTCGCAGGGGACGCGAAGTTCTGCCCGAGCTGCGGCAAGCAACTGTAGACCGAAAGCAATGTTCTGCCCAAAGTGCGGCGCTCAACTCCCTGATGACGCAGGGTTCTGTTTCAAGTGTGGGGCCAAGGTCTCCCTTGTCTCAGGACAGCCGGCTGCGAACCAACCAAGCGAGCAGGTGATTGCACCTTCGGGGGCAACCACGCTGAAGTGTCCCAGCTGCGGGGCACCGATCACTCCGAAGTTCGGCGAGATGATCATTACGTGTGACTACTGCGGCAGCAGCGTCACCCTAGGCAACGAGGGGTGGAGGAGCATCAACAAGCACACGATGCTCCCGATCAAGCTGTCCCAACAGGACGAAGCGCTGAAGGTAGTCCATGGAATGATGGACAGGGGTTTGCTGCATAGGCACGTGCAGGAGTCCTCGGTCCTCGAGGAGATCAACCTAGCTGTGGTTCCGTTCTGGCTCGTGCCGGTCTCGGCAAGGACCTCCGTGGTTGCCACTGACGTCGCGGTCGAAGCGGGGTCGATAGCCACAACGGCGGCCCTGGCGGGCATCATGGGTGGCGCGATGAGCAACAGGAGGGGAGGCGGAGGCATGATGACCGGAGTGCTCCTGGGGACGATGATGAACAGAGGCGTCGCGGGAGGCGGAAGCCCGAAGAAAGCGTTCCAGATGGACAATGACTACAACTTTCCCGTCGTCGCGCTCAAGGCGCTGACCGAATACCAGCCAAGGAACTACGAGTTCGCCATTGGTGAGAGGACCCTCTTCGACGCGGCGAAGGTCAAGGGAATCAAGGTCCTCAACGGTGACATCGGGGAGGAGGTCGCGAAGGATCAGGCCAAGACACTGGTAGACCAACTGCAATCGGAGAAGGCCCACGCCGCACACCACCTGATACAGCAGCTGTCGACCGAGTCGGATGTGGGCGAGGCAGAACTGTTGCACGTCCCCGTCTGGTTCGCCAGGTACGACCATAAGGGGAACAAGATAGTGCTCGTCATCGATGGGAACTCCGGCGGCGTGATCAACAGTATAGGACTCTGAAGCTCTGCCAGAAGACAGGGTTCTCAACCCAGAAATACAGACTTCGTCCTAGACTCTGCCCATGGCAACGAGCAAACAGGGAGTCCCAGTGATAATACCTTCAGAGGTCTGGCAGCACCTGATGGAGGTGAGGGCGCAGCTGGACTCGCAGTGTCCGGGGGCACCCACGCCGATTGAAGAGATGCTGAGAGAGGTGGTCGACCACTACAAACACTGTAGCAAGGCCATGGAAGAGGCAGACGAATTCTGCAAGCGAGCGCAGGCCTGGAAGAAGGGCGCATAGGCAAGGACACGTAGCGGCCAGACTCTCAGGGACCTGAAATTGCCCAGCATCGATGTTGGCGGGATGAGCCCGTGCTACGAGGAGGGAACGAGATGACTGAAATGAAGTTCGAAGTGCTTAGGCAGAAGATCCTGATTGACGCCGACCCCGAAGAGGTCTACGAAGCCTATGTGAACCCCAAGAAGCATACCGAGTTCACCGGCTCGCCCGCAACCGGGACACCGAGGGTGGGCGGCAAGTTCACAGCGTGGGATGGGTACATCTCGGGAAGGTTCCTTGAGTTGGAGAAGGGGAAGAGAGTGGTCCATGAATGGAAGACGACCGAATGGCCCGCTAGGTACCCGCCGTCGCTCGTCGAACTCACGCTCAAGGAGAAGGGAAAGAAGACCGAGTTGACAATGATCCACTCAAGAGTTCCGGACGAGCAAGCGAAGGAATACGCACAGGGGTGGAAGGAGTACTACTGGGAGCCGTTGAAGGAATACTTCAGAAAAGACAAGTAGAAGGGCCTCAGGTCAGCCTTTTGAACTCGAAGCTACACTTCACACAGCGTCGCATTCCGGGAGTGTCAGTGATCACCTGCTTGGTTCCGCATCTTGGACACTCTACGGTCGCGTGGGTCGGTTTTATCGAGTCTGAGTGCTGGGAGCGGACCTTCTCAATCGCATCCCCGTAGCTGCTTCTCTTGAAGCCTGGGCTCATGTCCAGCGAAGATGGCCCCCAAGGCCAAGACAAAAGCTTGTCCTACTTGATTTCTTCAAGTGTGAAAGTGAAGCGGGCTCCCGCGAACTCGCCCGTGCTGACCCTCTCCCAGGTGACCTTGTACGTCTTCGTCACATTTGCACCGATGATGCTAATCTTGGTGGGTACCTCCGAGAAGAGCTTCTCGACTTTGGCCAGGTCTTTCGTGAAGATCAGGCTCCGCCTGCGCTTCATCAGGTACTTTAGGGCCACGTTCTGATGGGCGTGCCCCTCGACGGAAATTCTCTCGGTGCCGGTGTCAATCGTGAACGCTCGCTTTGCCAACCGCGGTCGGTCAAGCATCGGGAATGACAGTAAATAGCTTCGCTGTCAAATTACTTGCAGGATTTACTCGAAGAACGCTGAACGAACAGCCCGTGCAGGCACTAGGGGCGCTTGATGTTGGTGACCAGCAGTCTGAACTGAAGGGTCTTTCCGGCCATCGGGTGCCTGCCGACCTTCCCGTAGGCCTTCTCTGGGGGGAGCGTTACCTCCTTGGTCTCGTTCACCTTCATCCCGACGAGGGCTTCCTCAAAGCCGCTGATGACCTTGTGTGCGCCAAGGACTACCTGAAGCGGCTTGTAGTCGCGGGCCGGGCTGAAGAGCCCTGCCTTCACTGCCTCGACCTTCATGCTTGTATCGAAGACCTTCCCTCCCGGGAACCTACCGAGGTAGTGGACAGAGACAGTGTCGCCGTTCTGCGCTGAGATGTCGCTCAACGAGTCTCACCTGCGAGGAGACCGTCTTTAACGATTCTGTCCCCCGAACAAAGCCGCCCCTCGCTGTTTCCGTCTGTTCATTCGAGCCTCGTACGATTCTCCTTCCGCGCTCCGCTCAGGCCTCGAGTTCGAGTCGAGTTTTGATCTCTTCACCGCCCGAATTCGGTGCCAAGCATGAAGCTCCACACCTACCTTCATTCGGTGAGGGGATCTTCGCCCTTCTGAATCCTCCGCCCTCCTTAAGCGCGGCCGTCGAGCCGCACCTGGCTCTCCTGAACACGAGACTGGGACTCGGACCAAAGGGCAACCCGGAATATTCCCGGTTTCGCGCGTGACCGGTATCGATTCGGTTTGCCTCTCTTGTTCGGGACTCGGTCAACAGCGAGAGAGCTGGCTCATTGCTGTCACGCAGAGTTGTTATTCTGGTTTGACTCCACTTGATGACAAAGAGTGGGTTTTCTGTAGACAAAGTCCGACGCCAATATCACGAGCCGAATACCGTCTTGGTGGAGCCGAGTGAAAATGCTGGAATTGATACAGAATCCAGGCTGGCAGGACGTTCTCCGACCTCTCGAAGAGCATTATCTTGGGAGAACGCCAGAGGGAACAGCTGAGTTGAAGGAAAAGGCGTGTCAATGGCATGCCCCTCAGCTTGCCCACCGCGCGCGCGAGGGACCTCGGGAGGCCCTGTTTGGGCCTGGACGCGCGCGAACAATTCCCTTAGAGGGCCATTAGAGTGCAAATACGAATGGTTTTGCGGGCGCTGCCCCTTGGCAGAAGGGACGGTCCGGCCCCTGAGGTGGAAATCTGAGTCTAGCTGGTCACCTTCTCTCACCTAGGAAAGTCGTGGACCTTCCGCACGGGTGAAAGAAGCACAAAGAGGAAGGGCATGGCCCCGAGGACGGTCATCAGGCCTATCGTAGAATGG
>JBEKAG010000001.1:0-41838 GCA_050015955.1 Nitrososphaerales archaeon | reverse complement strand
TTCGGCATAGAGAGCCTTGTTATGATTGCAGCAGGAATCCCGTTGGGGATTCTGTCAGACAAGCGAGAAAGAAAGTGGTTCCTGATTGTTGGGAACCTGCTCTTGCCGCCAATGATGTTCATCTTCGCCCTCACCAATGACTTTTCACTCTTTCTCGTCGCCGCCCTATTAGCAGGACTAGGCGAGGCAGCGTCCCTCTCTTCATGGAACGCCATCATTGCCGACCAGACCGACCCAAGCAACAGAGACGCGGCGTTCTCCCTTTCTTTCATAGTGAGTAATGTGGGCATCTCTGCCGGTCTGGCGCTCCCACTGGTGATGCCTCTGCTTGAAGGCGCCTGGGGCATGAGCCCAGCCCAAGTCCATTCCGGGGCCCTTCTTCTCGTTGGGATAGCAAGCATCTTCGTACCCCCCGTGTTGTGGGCGCTCCTCAGGAACTACCACGAGAAACCGAAGGAGGAGGAAGAGACCAAGGACAGAGGCGACATGAGGCTGCTTCTGAAGTTCTCTGGCATGAATGGTCTCATCGGGTTGGGCGCGGGCCTGATAATGCCGCTCATGGCGACCTGGCTCCTTTACAAGTTCTCTGTCTCAAACACGTTCAGCGGGCCGTACCTCGCCCTATCAGGAATGACAATCGCCTTTGCAGCCGTGGGGAGTTCGAGGCTGTCGAAGCGGTTCGGGCTCTTCAAGGCAATCCTGATGACAGCCGGGAGCTCCACCGTGTTCATGTTCAGTATGGCTTTCATTCCCAATCTGTTCATCGCCGGAGGGGTCTACATCATCCGAGCTTCACTCATGAACATGGCCTCTCCGCTCATGGACTCGTACCTGATGGGGATCATACATCCGGGCAGGAGGGGGCTGGCCAGCGCGATTTCGGCGATAGTGTGGAGGCTTCCAAACAGCCTTAGCACGATCCTCGGAGGTTTCATACTTGCGACCGGATACAGGACGGGGAACCACTTTCTGTACGACGTCCCGTGGCTGGGGGCGGTGGCCTTCTACGTAGCCGGAATCACGCTGCTCTACGCCAACTTCAGAAATGTGAAGACGAAGGGGTAGGCCTCATAGACGATGACAAAGCTGACCCGGCGGTTCTTCGACAAATACACGCCGAGTGTCGCCAGAGCCCTTCTGGGAACGGTTCTTGTGCGCGTCGTAGACGGCGAGAGGCTCTCGGGGACGATTGTGGAGACTGAGGCCTACAGAGGGGCTCGAGACCCCGCTAGCCACGCATACGGCGGAAGGACAAAGCGAAACGCCGTGATGTTCGGCGAGGGAGGGCATGCCTACGTGTATTTCTCTTACGGGTTTCACTGGTGCCTCAATCTGACCACGGAACCCGCCGGCAGAGCTGGAGCCGTCCTGGTCAGGGCAATCGAGCCGATCGAGGGCCTAGAACAGATGCTGAGGAACAGGGATCTAGAGTCAGATGAACATGTTACGGACGGGCCAGGGAAGCTAACTCAGGCGCTTGGGATAGACTCCACCCTGAACGGGGAGGACCTAGTCACATCTGACAGGCTCTTCGTGGAGGAGGGGAAAAAGGTGGAAGAGACTGACTCGAGCTCAAGGGTGGGGATACGTCGAGGAGTTGCGTTCAGGTGGAGGTTCTTCGTCAAAGGGAATAGATTCATCTCGAAGGCAAGACCATCAACCCTCCACACAACCCATAACTAAGGCAAGCGAGGATGCCGAATTCGTGGGGTCGTCGGCTAGACCTTGAGTCTTGTCTTTCGCAATCAAGGGGCTAGTCTGGTCTAGGCTTTCAGCCTTGGGCGCTGAAGATCCCCGGTTCAAATCCGGGCGACCCCACTGCTAAGTCTGGAATGTTCTATTCCGGCGCCGCCGACGCGTAAGCGAATTTGTTTTGACTAATGGTCAACGCATACATATATACAATCGACAATGACCTTCCGACCAGATTTGCAGGCAGCTCCCAGAAGGGTTAAGACGATCTACAGCGTAATTGCATCTCCCCAAAGACTGGAGATACTGAGGATTCTGAACATCAAGGGGCCTCTGACCTACAGCGCCCTGAAGACTCTGGCCGGTTTTAAGTCGAAGAAGGAATCAGGTAAGTTTGCATACCATCTCAGGAAGCTCGTCAAGCAGCTCCTCATTCAGCTTAACAGACAGGAGAGGAAGTACACTGTTACAAACCTAGGCAGACTCGTCCTCAACCTCACACGTCAAATCGAGGAACAGTCGCTCGTCGAAAGCGGGAAGTTGTACGTGAGAACCTCCCACCAAACGATGGAGGAGTTCAACGCGAACAAGATTCTGCAATCCCTCGTGAAGGAGGCGGGGATGCCGGTCGAGCTGGCGCAGAAGATAACCAGCGAGACTGAATCGAGACTCTACAAGTTCCAGACGCAGTACCTGACCGCCCCTCTGATCCGAGAGATAGTCAACGCACTCCTGGTCGAGCACAGTATGGAGGAGTACAGGCACAAGCTGACGAGGCTTGGCATGCCAATCTATGACGTGACCCAGCTTTTGGGGAAGGCCGGCGACGACGGGGGGAACGTGGAGTCGCTTGTGCATCAGACCGGAAAGCAGGTCTTCTCGGAGTACCTCCTGTTGGAGCAGCTTCCCAGAGACGTCGCCGATGCTCACCTTTCGGGCGACATTCACATCGCCAATGCCGGGACTTGGGGGCTGACCCCCGACACAGTCTTCGTCGACTTGTTGTCAGTAAGGAACGGAGGGATGAACCCGCGAGGAAGGATTCTCAACATGCCGATGATTCCGAGCCCAGAGAATGCGGAGAGGGCCCTCAACATCGTGCTCAATATGACATCGATGCTCTGCAAAGAGGTATCCGACGAAGTCACTTTCAGGAACTTCCTGCAATACCTAGGACCTTTCTGCAAGTCGCGTGGGAAGAGAGAAATGGAGTCACTCTTCCTGAGGTTCTTCGAAGCTGCAAGCTCCCCCATCGCGGGAGCCCAGGGTCCTGCAATCAGCCTTGAGCTGAACCCGTACAGGCACGACGACTTGGGCAGGGATGTCCTCGACAGAACTCTCGACGCCGTGCTCGGGGCATACAGGAGTTTCGTGGAGGAGACGCCCCGGCCCGACATCAGGCTGCTGCTGGCCAAGCCGAACAGGGTCGACGAGACGAAGACGCTCAAGGACGCAGCTTCTATCATATTCAACGGGGGCAGGATAGCATTCTTCTCATCGGATCAGAGGAGGAGCTTCCTAGGTTTAGATGCAAATGTCCTTCCACAGGAGTCGCAGGCGGACAACATCAGTGTACTCCATGGGTTGAGCCTAAACCTCCCCAGGTTAGCATACGATTCCAACCAGGACGAAACATACTTCCGCGCGAAACTAGCTCTGCTAATCGGCGTCGCATCTGATGCGCTCTCGACAAGGAGAAGACTCATTGAGAGAACCATGAAACGGGGCCTTTTGCCGTCTCTCGCGTCTGGGTCGGACGCTGTGACTTCGGACACGATGCCGCTAATCATGAACTTAGTCGGTCTCGAGGAGACCCTAGCTAGCCTGATCAGAGACCCGACCATGGGCTCGCGGTCCGAGCTCGCCGAGAAGATAGTGGAAACGGCAAGTCAGGTCGCCAACGACAAGTCGACCAGAATAGACCGGCTGGGCGTTGCTATCCTTGAACTCGACGGTGCTCTCAGACTGGCAACACTCGACTCCGAGAAATACGGGAAAGCGAATCTCCAGCCACTGCAGAAAGGTGCTTACACCCAGGCCCCTAGGTTGCTCCTGGCGGACCTAGAAAGCCCTGAGAAGATGAACTACATGGCCAAGCTGGCAGCTGGCCTCCACGGCGGGCTCTCCGTAACACTCGACGGAAACGCGGAAGAGGTCAGAGGCGTCTACAACCCGATTCTGAATGCAACACCCAAGCTACCGTACTTCAAGGTCGACAGGACCATATTGGTCTGCAGGAACTGCGGTGCCAAGTTGCCGCAGAACGCGGCCCGATGCAGAAGATGCAAATCAGTGGCCACGATTCAGTATTCGACGGCCGTCTAGCCCGAGTGAACGAAGTAGACATCCTGTCAAGAAAAATCCACCGCAAATCGCTTCATGTCGTCGAGACCTCGGACCGGACCTCTCGTGGTTGTCAACTGCGAGTCAGCAAGAGCGAGATATATATCGCAGGAAATAGGGTTGGAGCTAAGGTTATGACGTCAATAGTAGAAGAGCCACGTGACTCTCCGAATGTCGGAGAGCATGACAAGAGAGAACTGAAGATCCCCTCAGAGACCCTCGCCGCGTTCGGAGGAGATGAACTGCGCGCCAGGGTCTTCTATGAAAAGTACGCATTGAGAGACGAGCAGGGAAGGCAGGTAGAGAAGGTCCCGGATGACATGTGGCGCAGAGTGGCGAAGGAACTCGCCTCGCCAGAGAGGGACGAGGAAAAGAGGCAGGAATGGACCGCGAAGTTCCACTGGTTGCTTCAGGACTATAAGTTCGTCCCGGGAGGAAGAATTCTCTTCGGGGCTGGACAGACGAGGAGGTCGACTCTATTGAACTGCTACTTTTTCAGGATAAGGGAGGACTCGATTGAAGCGATATTCGATTGGTGCAAGGAGGCGGCGAGGACTTACAGTTTTGGTGGAGGAGTCGGCACAGACATCTCGGTGCTGAGGCCCAGGGGAGCCCCGGTCAACAACTCGGCAATCTACAGTTCTGGTTCGGTCTCGTTCATGGAGCTCCTCTCGACTACGACAGGGACGATTGGTCAAGCAGGAAGGAGGGGCGCGCTCATAATCACGATGAGAGTTGACCACCCTGACGTGATGGATTTCATCAACGTCAAGAAGGACCTAAAGAAGGTAAACTACGCCAACATCTCTGTTAAGATTACTGACGACTTTATGAGAGCCGTAGAAAGCGACGGAGACTTCCTGCTTCACTTCAAGAACGAGAAAGCGGAAATCAACAGGACCGTCATGGCTAGGGACGTCTGGAAGTCGCTCATCAGGGGCGCGTGGGAGTCGGCTGAGCCTGGGGTTCTCTTTTGGGACACCATAAAGAGGGAGTCGACGACTGAGTACGGTGGCATGGAGGTGCAGGGAGTCAACCCCTGCAGCGAACAGACACTAGAGAACTACGGGTGCTGTTGCCTGGGCTCTGTCAACCTCAGCGCCTTCGTCCAAGAGCCTTTTACGGAAAGGGCTAGTATTGACTGGGAATCGCTCACAAAGGCGACCCAATTCGCCGTGAGGTTCCTTGACAACGTCCTCGACTACAACACAGAACGACACCCGCTCTACCAACAGAAGGACGCATCGCTTCGCAGCAGAAGGATCGGAGTCGGCATCACAGGATTGGGCGACATGCTGATCAAGCTCGGCCTGAAGTATGATGAGGACTCGACTATTGGGTTCGTGGATCACCTGTTCGAGAGGATCAAGAATCTGATTTACGATTACTCCACCGACCTCGCCAAGGAGAAGGGGAGCTTCCCGGCTTTTAACGCCGAACGCCACCTAGACCAGCCATTCACCTCGAGGCTGGACGAGAAGGTCAAAGAAAAGATCCGGGCCCAAGGCATCAGGAACGCCGCAATAACGACAATCCCGCCGGTGGGTTCGGGCTCGATACTCGCGGGTTGCTCCAGTGGGATAGAGCCGGTCTTCGCCCTCCACTACACGAGAAGGACTAAGTCTCTCAGCGAAAGCGAGTTCAAGGTGTTCCATCCGCTCGTCAGGGAGTACATGGTTCGGACCGGCGCGAAGAACGAGGGACAGTTGCCCAGCTACTTCGTAACCTCGCACCAAATCAAGCCTGAGATGAGGGTGAAGATGCAGGCGACCATCCAGAAACATATCGACACGGCCATCTCCAGCACCGTCAACCTGTCTCAGGAAACGACCCCAGAAAAAGTCGAGGAGATTTACCTCCTCGCCTGGAAGATGGGATGCAAGGGCATCACAGTCTACAGGGAGGGAAGCAGGGAGGGGATTCTGGAGACGGCCAAGATGGTCAAGAAGGCCGAGCAGCCGAAAGCCCCCTTCGATAGGCCGAGGATGATGGAAGGCAGGACCCTCAAGCTGAACCTCCCGCAAGGAGGCCTGTATCTTACGGCCAACCTAGTCAACGGCGAGCTGAAAGAGGTCTTCGTGACCCTTGGCAAGTCAGGCGGGGACGAGAAGGCCGACGCCGAGGCCTTGGGGAGACTGATCAGCCTCTACCTTCAGCACGGAGGAGACGCGGAGAGCGCCATATCTACCCTGAAGGGAATCAAGGGCAAGTACGTTTCGTGGGACGAAGGGACGCAGCTGCTCTCGATTCCGGACGCGATCGCCAAGGCGCTCGAGCTTCTGACCCTCAACCACGTTGTGAAGGAGTCGGAGGTCCCGTTGCAGCCTGCCGCCCCAAGACAGGTCGCGCAGGGAGGGACGTGTCCTGACTGCAATGAGAGCTCACTGATATTCGAGAACGGCTGCTACAAGTGCACTAGCTGCGGCTACAGCAAGTGCGAATAGGGGTAACGGGCCGGGTCGCTCCGGCCCTTCCAAACGAATTTTACTGCTATCGAGGCTGGGTCGCACGTTGAGCCGAGCGAGGGGAAGAAAGGCCGTGATTGTCGTGTTTCTTGCTACAGCATTGGTGATCACTCCTCTAGTGTTCCTGGGTGTCTGTCTGGGCTACCATGTCGGGGACGCGGCAAGGTATTCGAAGAGCGTCCTCGCAATAATCTTCTCGACGGTTGGGTTCCTGGCCGGAATGGCGATACTCTTCAAGGTGATAAGGTCGACCGTTGCTTGGACGGACGGACCTAGGAGCTGACCTTCTTCAGTGCGGCTGACTTCGCCTTCTCGAGCTTGGACCTAAGGTCGGTCACAACCTGTTGGTGTGCCACCTCGACCTTCTCGACAGCAGCGTTGAACGCCTTGTCAACCGTTTCTTCGGTCATTCCGCGGCCTTCCTCTCAAGGACCTTCTTTACATGTTTAAGCCTGGTAAACTCCTCCCTCTCCCTCTCTTCGAGAATCTGCTGGATGTAGCGGATGGAGTTCTCGTACCGCGGAATAATCATGTACTCGAGCGCGTTTAGGAGGCGCTGTGTCTTCTCAAGCTCCTTCGCGAGCCTAAATATCGTATTCTCGAACTCTGCGGCCCTGAAGATGGAGGGGAGGACCTTCCTCATCTGTCTGGACGCCTTATCGACGGCCACGTTAGTGTCCGCGAAGCCATAGGTCATACCCACCACCTTCTCGGAGAACTCGACCGAGGGCACATCCACGCCGACCATTCTGTGGACCACGATGTCGGCCTCAACCATCGGTGGAGTGTTCGCTGCGATCCCCTCGATCCTGAACGGGCCCAGCTTGAGGTATGCGTCGTACAGCGCGAGATAGGCGTCCGAGAGGGGCTGCGAAATCTCGTCGCGTGCTACTGTCGCCTGCTGGATCGTCTCATCTAGACGCTTCAGGAGGATCTCTCGCTTGTCGTCGAGAACTTTCTTCACCCTGACTGCAGTCTGAAGCCTCCGGCTCGTGCTGATCAGTTCGATCTTCGTTGGAAGGACGTTGGAGCCGAAGGCTACGGACATCTCTATCCAGTGGACCTGTTCGTGACGTAGTACTTCTGTATGAACTCTTCCTTGACATTGGTGAGCTCACTCTTCGGAAGTATCGAAAGGACTTCCCACGCGATCTTCAGCGTGTCCCCGAAGGACCGGTTCTCGTCGGAGCCCTGGTTGAGGTACTTTTGCTCGAACGCATCGCCAAAGGCGAGGTACTTCAGGTCTGAATCTGTCAGACCTGACTTGCCGACGATCTCCCCCAGGGCGCGCAACTCGACCGACCTTGCGTATGCGTTGTACAGCTGGTTGCCAACTTGGTATTGATCGGCAGGGGCTTTGCCCCGCTTGATGACTTGGCCCAGCGCCGGGCCCATCAGCCTGCTGAGGCTTGAAAGCACGTACACTGGCGGATAGAGACCCTTCCGGAAGAGCTCCCTTCCGAGGAATATCTGGCCCTCGGTTATGTAGCCCGTGAGGTCAGGGATCGGGTGAGTCACGTCGTCGTTGGGCATCGAAAGGATGGGCATCTGGGTGATGCTTCCCTTCATGCCCTTAATTCTGCCGGCCCGTTCGTAGATCATCGCGAGGTCCGTGTAGAGGTAACCCGGGAAGCCTTTCCTGCCTGGCACCTCCTCCCTCGCTGCTGAGATCTCTCTGAGCGCCTCGCAGTAGTTCGTGATGTCAGTGATTATTACCAGGACGTGCATGTTCAGTTCGAATGCGAGGTACTCCGCTGCCGTGAGAGCGACACGGGGAGTAATGATCCTCTCGATGGCCGGGTCGTCCGCGAGGTTCAGGTACAGGATGCTCCTTCTAATCGCGCCCGACTCCGTGAGCGTGCGCTGGAAGAACCTGGCGTCGCTGCTCGAAACGCCCACGGCTGCGAAGACGACTGCGAACTCTTCGCTTTCCCCCGTTACTGTTGCCTGTCTTGCGACCTGCGCGGCCAGCATGTTGTGAGGCATGCCGGCTCCCGAGAAGATTGGAAGCTTCTGGCCCCTGACAAGGGTCAGCATTCCGTCGATGACCGAGACGCCGGTCCGGATTAGGTCGGTTGGGTACGCCCTCCTCTCAGGGTTAATCGGCGCGCCGTTGACATCGAGGAAAGTCTTGGGGACCGGCTCGGGAAGACCGTCAAGAGGCTTGCCCAGTCCGTCGAAGACCCTTCCGAGGAGCTGGTCAGAGACCGGGAGCTGCATTGTATGACCCAAGAAGCGCGACTTTGTCCCGCTGATGGACAGGCCGGAGGTCCCCTCGAAGACCTGGACTACGGCTTTGCCGAAACCGGTCTCCAAGACCCTCGCGAGCCTTCTCTTGCCTCCGCTGTCTTCTATCTCGACCAGCTCGTCGAAGGCGGCTCGGCTGACGCCGTCAATTACAAGCAGGGGCCCCTTGATCTCGGCCACTTTGCTGTACTCTACGCCTGAGGACGACTTGCTCACTCCGCCTTCGCTTCCGGTAGACCCGACAGGCTGGCGAACTCGTCGAACATCCGTCTCGCGAGTGACTCGAGCGCGCCGAGGTCTTCGCTCTTTGTTTCGAACTTCGCCCTCAGCATCGGGGCGATTACTTGCATCCCTCTTATCTTGGGCAGCGGCACGCCGCTCCTCAGCGCCTTTAGCGCCTCTTGGTGGTACTGCACGAACATCTTCATCATCCTGAATTGCTTCTGCGGGCTGCAGTAGGCGTCGACGTCATCGTACGCATTCTGCTGGAGGAACCCAATCTGGATCATCCTTGCGACGTCTAAGATCAGCTTCTCTTCGTCGGGCAGGGCCTCGGGCCCGAGGAGCCGCACGATCTCCTTGAGCGCATCTTCACGCTGGAGGATGGCATAGGCATCGGCTCTTACCGAGAGCCACTCCTTGTCGACCCTATCCTTCCACCACTTACTTACCGATTCGGTGTACCCCGAATAGGAGTTCATCCAGTTGATGGACGGATAGTGTCTTGAATACGCGAGCCTTGCATCGAGGGACCAGAATGTCTTGACAAACCTGATTGTCTGAGAGGTGACCGGTTCGGTGAAGTCGCCTCCGGCAGGGGAAACGGCGCCGACGAGGGTGATTGAGCCGGTCCTTGACGGCATGCCCAGTAGGTCGGCCCTTCCCGCCCTTTGATAGAATTCGGCGAGCCTCGATGCAAGGTAGGGCGGGTAGCCTTCTTCCGCCGGCATCTCCTCCAACCTTCCACTGATCTCGCGGAGCGCTTCCGCCCATCTGCTGGTCGAGTCGGCCACCAAGACAGTGTCGTACCCCATGTCTCTGTAGTACTCGGCCATCGTGACCCCTGTGTAGATGCTCGCTTCCCTGGCAGCGACCGGCATGTTGCTGACATTGGCGATGAGGATGGTCCTTTCCATCAACGGTCTGCCACTCTTGGGGTCGATCAGCTTTGGGAACTCGACCAGTACCTCGGTCATCTCATTCCCCCGCTCCCCGCAGCCGATGTGAAAGACAACATTAGCGTCCGCCCATTTCGCGACTGAATGAAGAGTCACAGTCTTTCCGGTCCCGAACGCTCCTGGTATCGCTCCTGTGCCTCCCTTCGCCATCGGGAAGAAAGAGTCGAGAACCCTCTGTCCTGTCAAGAGCGGAATCTCCGGGTCGAGCCTCCCGCGGACAGGCCTTGGAGTCCTAACTGGCCACCGGTGATACAGCATCAGCTCATGTTTCTTGCCTGATTTGTCCTCAGCCACGACGACAGTTTCGTTGACCTTGCAGTCACCTGCCTTCAAGACGTCCTTGACCTTTGCCTTGGGCGTGGTCGGCGGAGCTAGGACTCTGTGCTCGATCAGCGGCGTCTCTTGGACGCACCCCAAGACACTCCCGCCCTCGATCTCGTCTCCGTTCTTGACTGAGGGGACGAACGCCCATCGTTTGTTGAGGGGTATCGAGTTAGCCGAGACTCCTCTCGGTATGAATGCGCCTGCATTCTTTGCGATCTTGTCGAGTGGTCTCTGGAGACCATCATAGATCGTCCCAATCATGCCCGGCCCGAGAGTGGCCGACAGAGGCTGACCCGTACCGAGGACGGGCTCACCTGGTCGCAGGCCGCTAGTGGACTCGTAGACTTGGACGAAGGCGATGTCACCCGTCAGCTTGATTACTTCGCCAATCAGCTTCTCCTCGCCTACCTGAATGACTTCGTGCATCTCGGCGGTAGACATTCCTGAAGCTTTGACGGCCGGCCCCGAAATCCACTCGATCTTTCCCTTGACCGTCAATGAATTCTTTTGCTCTTCCAGACTCGACTTAATAATACTTGGGCGGAACGCGCGCCAGTAGTCACAGGACGACGAACATCCATTGACCTGAGACGCGTTACCAGTTCTGATCGAGTCAACCTATTTCCAGGGAGCCGATGTCTGTCGAAGTTACCCGGGCGCAAGTATTGCCGAGACCTGCATCCTAAGAGCCGATCGCATTCTCTCAAGCCTAGCCTCGAATGTGTTGTCGAATCTCACTGACCCGTCCATGGAAGCTACGACGACGCCTCCGACGGTATCTATGCTCTTCCTCTCGAGGACCGGCTTTGACTGACTGCCCCCGAGCCGGTGCAAGACGGCTGAGATAGCCTCCCTGTCCTTGGAACTGCAGTAAATCCTGGCACTTGGACCGATCGCTTCCAGCCCCTCCTTGACAAGCCGCGTCAGCGACCTGTCGTAGCGTACGCCGGACATATTTCGAAGTTCCTTGACTGCCGAGTCGAAGACTTCGACCACGGCCATCTCCAGGGTCTTCAACAGGGCGTTCCGCGCTTCAAGTTCCCCCGCCCCGATGATCTGGTCCCTCAGCGATTCGGCCTGCTTGACGCTCGTGTCCAGGATTCTTGTCACCGCCACGTTTGCCTCCCTTCTGGACGACTCTACGGATGAAAGAGCCTGCACCTTCCCCTTCTCGAGCTCAACCATGAGTTCGCTTTCGAACTCTCTGGAGACCTTCTTCAGGGTGTCTGTCATCGCCTTGCTCACTTCGATCAGACTCCCATGATGCTCCTCAGCAAGGCATGATAGTCGACCTTCTCCTTCTTGCTCCCTGGTTCGGGGACCTCGTAGATCAGCGGCGTTGCCCTCTGCGTCCTGATGGCAGTCAGCTGTGCGCCGAGGGGTTCCGCGACTTCGTCGCTGATTATGATGAGACCGACCTGGGGGTCCCTGATGAGCTTCTCAATCTTCCCGAGCGCCTCGTCGGGCGAGGACACGTATTCACCGCTGACGCCGGAGAGTACGAAGCTGGTCACGAAGGTGTTGCCGCCCACGGCTACCACTTTCATTGGCGTTCACCCAGAAGGCGACCCACTACCTCCTCGACAGCTTCTGCTCTTCTTTTTGAGATGGATGCTTCGAGACTCTTAGATGATGATTCTCCCTTCTTCCTTATCGATTCAACTTCGCTCTCGGCCTCGGCCCTTGCTTTGGCCAGCCTCTCGGATACCTGCTGCTGGGCTTTCGAGATTTCGTCCGACTTGGCTGATTCGGCCAAGCCATCAGCGTACTTGATCATCTTCTTGTTCGCCTCCAAGACCTCGGTCTTGACCCTGTCGAGCTCAGACTCGAATTCGATGAGAGCCTTGACGGTCGCCTCGATTGGAGAACCCATCCGAATTGCTTTTTGGTTTGCGTCGGTTTGCTTAATTAAACGTTGGGAGGCGGGGCTCAAGTGCGTCTCAGGGAGACGCGTTCCTGCGGCGAGCACAATGGCAATCCGCAGGTCAAGACTTTTAATCCAATCTCAAAATCGACTAGACGCTGGCCTCAGTGAATGGAGAGTAGTCATCGAACTCGCGGGAGGATAACTCGTTCGGCGCCCGTGCTAGTAATCCTTCTGCTGTTGGTAGCAGTTTCGTTCGTGCCCCAGAAGGCAGCATCTCCCTCGTCCGGTTCCGCTGCTGTCAAGGAACAGGCTGAATCTATCTATGACTCTAAGGGAGACCTCCATGTTGCCGACTATGGACCCAGCGCAATAAGTACGACATTGCACTCAAGTAGCTTGGCATTTGTGGACGCGGGCCAGTCATCCATTACACAGAGTGGTCTCGTTGCTTCAGAGCATCCTCCAAGCATGCCTCGCCCTAGAGCTTCCAACCCTGCGAGTCCAAATCCGTTCATGTACGACGAGCAGCTTGGCTCTACTTTCACTCAGAATTTCACATCCCTCGCCTACAACGTGACGGCGGTAGCACAGACAGACCCAACAAACGAAGCAGGACCGGCCTATCTTCTCAACGGCCTCTCGAACAAAGGGTACTGGTACCAAGTGGGTCTTTCGTACAGCTGGGACCCTTCGTGGTCGGCTGGCTTTGCTTTCATCTATGAAGTGTTCAACCCAAGCGGGAACTCGATCTTCCCGTCCTCTGGTGGGGGCGGGCTTCAGACTTTCTCTGGGCCGGTAAACGCTGGGGATGAGGTCCTCCTCAGTCTGAACTACACGAGTGGGAACGTTGTGATGTACGCCTATGATTGGAATACTAGTGCAAGCTCCTCAATCACGTACAGCGCTGTGAGCGCAGGAACTTTCGTCGGGTCCGCAATCGGGCAAATTGCCAATTCGAATGGCTTCTTTACAGGGCTGATGACAGAGTGGTATCACGCGTCTCCTTATTACTCAAATGTGAAGAAGGTCACATACTCCAACACAACGTTTGCCAAGAATTCCGCAACGATGTGGATTGACGAATTCTACGCTGTCAACGGGACTCTCTTGTTCTATGGCAAGCTCCCGGTTTACTACACCCATCCTGCTCCATTGCACTCTTTCGAAAAGAATGGTGCCACTGAATACAGTAATGCGTACGATTTCATAACAGGGGCTCTGCGCGTCAGCCAGCCCATCAAGCTTACGGTCGCTGAATCTGGTCTCCCAGCGACAGTCAAGTTGTCAGGTTGCTCCGTGTCTCCGACATCAATAACGGCAAACGGAACCCCTCAAACCGTCCAAGTAGACTCTGGATGTACCATCATCGTGCGTCTGCCTAGCACCAGCAACGCTCGCTATGTCAATTCCATGGGCACGTCTTCGCTTTCCATCAATACGTGCTTGATGGGCACATGCCCGACCTACTCGCGCATAATCTACCACCAGTTCCGTGTCTCGGTCTCGTACATTGTGATAGGAGGCGGAACCCCCGCTGCGCCGACGTTCCACTACAAGGCGCTTGGGGCGAGCAAGAGTGTCGTTCTGGCCAAGACTTCGAAGGCAATTTGGGCCGACGGCGCCCCCTACTCCTCAACCAATCCTCTCGGGGGTTCGACGACCACACAGAAGTGGTTCTCGTCCAAGGCCGCGGGAACCGTATCTAGTACCATGCCTATCGTAGTCGCATACCACCACCAGTTCCACGTCACCGTAACCTCGTCGGGCGCTGGGACCACGAGTCCGGCCTCCGGATGGCACAATGCAGGGTCCACGATAGGCATCAAGGCGACCCCTGCACCAAGCCACCACTTCAGAAAGTGGACGAGTGATACCGCACAGATCAAGACAGCGAGCCCCAGCAACGCGACCACGACTGCGACGATAAACGGGGCAGGCACTATCACAGCTACTTTCGTCTGATTGTGCTAGCGTGCACGCAGAAGCGAATCACTGGGCCTATTCACCCCAAAATGGGTCCAGGAAGTGGATTCCGGCAGAAGCGTGTTCGTGGAGAAAATGGGAAAATGGACGCCAGAAGGGGATCCTACTTCATTCTGCTTCTGAGTACGAATCCTAGGCCTCCGAGGACCGCACCAAGAGCTGCCAGCATGACCAATGCGCCGATTGGGTCCACAAGTTGACCGAGATAGTGCGTGTGAATCTCATAATTCGTGTATCCCAGACCTCCCGAAGAAACGAGCGCACCCGACCAGCCCGCCATGTAACCCCCCCACATCATCAGGAGCATGCTGCCGGCGACCCCAACGTTCATGAAGATAAGATGCCCCCAGGCGAGGTAGTTCGTAAGCCCTGTGTACACCTTGCCCATTGTGCCCTCAATGTAGGAGTAGAAGATTGCGGTGACTGCGGTCGCGACGACGCCTACGATTAGGTACAAGACGTAGCCTGTAAACATCCACGTACCTCCCCCGCCCCCGGCGATCACTTTGGAGGGAGCGTAGTACCAGTTGATTCCGAAGTGTGTGAGTGGTTCGGCGATGAGGAACGTCACGACAACTGCGATGAGGCCTTGAATAATCGATGCCCAGATGAACCTCGAAGCCCACTTTCCCTGCGTCTGCTGCGTTCTGCTAGGTCCTACTTGGCTCGCTGCCATTCCCTAACGCGTTAGGATTTCGGGATTTAAGCGTATTGGTACCGAACGGAGCCCCTGAGGTCCACTCCTGAATGAGGAAGGGCATCAATACACGGAGTCTGCCTCAACTCGCAGTCCAGACATAATTAGGGAGGTCCGAGTGCGTGCTTCTTGGGCGCGCGCAGGGCCTACGGCAGCCTTCGAAGCTCCGTTCGCCCGAGCATAAGGTAGCAAAGCAGGGCCTTTGTCGTGTGCAGACGGTTTTCCGCTTCATCCCAGACCGCCGAGTTCGGTCCGTCGATGACCTCGTCGGTCACCTCTTCGCCTCTGTGGGCCGGAAGGCAATGCTGGAAGATAGCGCCTCTCTTTGCCAGGGCCATCAGGTGCCTGTCGACACAATACCTCGGCAGGAAGGCTCTGACTCTCTCCTCTCTCTCCTTGTCGAACCCCATGGATACGAACGTGTCGGTGATTACGCAGTCCGCCCCTTCCACCGCCTCCTTCGGGTCTTCAACAAGTGTGAGGGACGCACCCGTGCCTCTCGCAATCGACTTCGCTACACTCACCGCCTTCTTGTTGGGAGGGTAGCCAGGCGGAGTGGCGGCCGAAAACCCGATCCCCGTGGTCGCTGCGCCAATCAACCAGGAGTTGCAGACGTTGTTCCCGTCCCCAACCCACGCAACCTTCAGCCCCTTGAGTGAACCCTTCCGCTCTCGCAATGTGAGGAGGTCGGCAAGAATCTGCACCGGGTGGTAGAGGTCACTCAGCCCGTTGATTACGGGCACGGTGGAAGAGGCGGCAAGGCGCTCGACCTCCGAATGCTCGTTGACCCGGGCCATGATCGCATGGACATATCTTGACAGAACTCGGGCCGTGTCTTCGATTGTCTCGCCCCTTCCGAGTTGGATCTCGTTGGAACCGAGGCTGATTGAGCTTCCCCCGAGTTCGCTGGTCGCGACTTGGAAGCTGACCCTAGTTCGGGTGCTAGGCTTCTCGAAGAGCAGCGCTATCGTCTTTCCCCGGAGAAGGCGTTCCTTCGACCTCCCCCTGGCTCCCTTCAGCTTCAGGGAAAGGGACAGGATGTAACCCATCTCATCTGGGTCGAACTCCGCGAGGGTAAGGAGACTCTTCGGTTTCAACGCACCCCCCGTCGAGGAGGCGTGTTATAGCATTGAATCGGCAGCCGAGTTCACTGCGTGACCTGTCTAGAAGAGTGAGTCCCCGGGAGGACTATGTCAGCTTCAGGATCGCCCTGGCGACCTCCCCGTCAGATTCCTCGAGGGCCGCTACAGCCCTTTCCCTGTTCGCGCCGGTTTGCTGCTGGACCAGGAGGACGTCCTCCTCGCTGTAAGTCTCCTTTTCGATCTCAACTTCCTCCACGTCACCCGCGACTTGAAAGACCCTGTTCCCCTGTGCGACTACTTCGGAAACCGATGGGTTCTTGATGTGCATCTCCTTGTCTCCGGTCCGGATCACTACCTCCTGGACGTCGGGAATTTCCTTCATGTTGATGCCCATCCGCTCCATCATGCGCCTGGCATTCCTATTGTCCATCTTCATGACTAACGACCTGCTCGGATCTTCACCGCCGCCCCCGACTTAAACTGTTTCATGACCTTCCCATTCAGGACGGCAGTCCCGACCCCCAGCACGTTCCCCTTGGAGTCCAGGATCGCGACCTCGCTTCTCGGAAGGACGTTTCTTCCCGCAGAAGTCACGAACTTGCAAAAGACCGACCTTCCTCCGTGGACGAATTCCGCAGTTTCGTCGACGACCGTTACGCAGTTCTCTCTGAACTTCTGGACCCTGGCGAGCAGTTCTGCTCCGTAGAGGGTGAGGGCCATGGCCCCGTTTGGCTTCACTGTTGCCAAGAGCCGCTCTCCATGAAACACCAGCTTGACCCGGCCGGACCTCCGCGAGTAGACGAGATGCAGATTCTGCTTCGGAAGAGCCCTCGCCACCCCCCTGCCGAAGAGGTAGTCGACCATAATCGAGAGCCTGCGGCGCTCGTCAAGTGGCTGCAACTACTGCGGCGGGTTGGAGAGGGCGATAAAAGGAATGGCTCCGGCCAATTCTCGGGCTGGTTGGGACACTCGCGCGCCATAACTCGGACAGTTATACTGCTCCCCAATGGGGGGAGGGCGGGAAGTCTGCGTGACTAGGGTAATCCTGATTCATTATCCCGATAGGTACGAGGCTGAGGAAGCGAACGCGCTTGCGAAGGCGGGGGGGTACGAGGTCGTGGGGTCCCTGACCCAGAGGTATCTGACGAGGGCGAAGTACGGGGTCGGGGAAGGGAAGGCAGAGAAGGTCGCGGAGCTGGTAAGGGAGACAAGTGCAGAGAAAGTGATCTTCGACTCGCAACTGACCGCTTCCCAGTCCTACAACCTGGTCAAGCTCTGCAAGGTGGAGGTTGAAGATAGGGAGAAGCTAATCCTGGAAATCTTCGCAAGAAGGGCATCTACTGCTGAAGCAAAGTTGCAGGTCGAGCTGGCTGAGCTGGCGTATGAGCTGCCAAAGGCAAAGGACAAGGTCAGGATGGCGAAGGCAGGTGAGCAGCCAGGCTTCTTCGGGCTCGGAAAGTATGAGGTGGACGTATATCTGAGGATGATGAAGAAGAGGGTCGCCACGTTGAAGAGGAAGGTCAGGGAAGTGAGCGAGAGACGGAAGATCTTCAGGTACAGGCGTGAGAAGGCTGGTTACCCCACGGTGGCCATCACCGGGTACACAGGGGTGGGGAAAACTACTCTCTTCAACCGACTGACCGGAGAGGGGAAGGAGGTCGACGCAGGCGTCTTCACGACTCTCAGCCCGACCACAAGAGGGATCGACATCGGTGGAAGGCGCGTCCTCGTTACTGATACGGTGGGGTTCATCAGCCGACTGCCCCACTTCTTGGTCGAAGCATTCAAGTCGACTCTAGAAGAAGTCTCACTAGCTACCGTCGTCCTCCTCCTCGTCGATGCCGGCCTTCCCGTGGAGAGAATGACCTTGAATTGCGGGAGTTGTTTCGAGACCCTCTCAGAACTCGATGTCCCCGACTCTAGAATACTGACAGTCATGAACAAGTCGGATCTTGTCACCAGGGAGGAACTTGGAGAAAAGATGTGGCAGGCCGACATGCGGGACGCGACCTTCGTTTCCGCCAGAACTGGCCAAGGAATCCCCCGACTTTTGCACGAGGTTTCTTTGAGGGTCGAGGACCCTCAACGGACCCTCCTGGAGGGTGCGTGAGGATGACACAGAGCATCAGGGTGCTCAGGATAGGGCAACGGTACGTCAGAGACGACAGGACACTGACCCACCTATGCCTTGTGTCGAGAGCCCTCGGGGCTGAATCGATCTTTCTCGGAGACGCAGAGAAGGACGTGGTCGGAACCCTCGAAGAGGTGAACAGGACGTGGGGCGGGGACTTCCAAGTGATTCTAGGCGTGCCGTGGAGGAAGGTCATCCAAGATTCTAAGGCAGAAAGAAGGAGCATCGTCCACCTAACGATGTACGGAATGCCACTCCAGGACAAGGTCGCGGAACTGAGGGGCCTCGAGAAGCTCCTACTGGTGGTCGGAGGACCCAAGGTGCCTGGCAAGGTCTACCACGAATCTGACTACAACATTGCCGTGACGTCGCAGCCACACTCGGAGATAGCCGCCCTGGCCATCGCGCTTCACGAGATCCAGTCTGGGGAAGAGCTTAAGAGAGCGTTTGAAAAAAGCAGACTCCGTATCTTGCCTTCACCAAAGGGCAAGAGGGTCGTAGAGAAATGAAGATAGAATACGAGGATACCTTTGTGAAAGTCGCAGGTCTGATAGGGGGACCTGAATACGTCAAGGTAGCAAGGGCACTGCTCAACAACGAGAACGCCACGGATGAGGAGATTGCCTCTGCCACCGGACTGAAGATCAAGACCGTGAGGAAGGCCCTTTACGACCTCTTTGGCCGGAGCCTGATAACGGGAGTGAGGGTAAGGGACCCCAAGCGTGGTTGGTTCGTCTACAGATGGAAGGCCCAGAGAGATCAGACCGACGGCTTCATCCAGACGCAGCGTAGGAAGGTCCTGAACAGGCTCAGGCAGAGACTTGACTATGAGGACACGCATGAATTCTACTACTGTGGGACCGCGACCTGTCTGACCAGGACGTTCGAGGACGCGATGGAGAGTTTCTTCAAGTGTCCGACGTGCGGACACCCGTTGAATAGGCTCGACAACGCGGAATTGAAGGAAGCCCTGCGTTGGAAGATTAAGCAGCTAGACGAGGAACTGGTCAAGTGAAGCCTTCGAGGGAGGAGGCCCTGAGGCTTCACAGGAGGTACGGGAGCAACGATGTCCTCATCATGCATTGCAGGACCGTCGCCCTGGTCACGGCCATCCTTGCCGAGGAGTTCAGACGCCAGGGAAAGGAGATCGATTCGAAAGCTGCAATCGCAGCTGCGCTCCTTCATGATATAGGCAGGAATAGGGTCAAGACTGTCAGGCACGGCCTGGAGGGCTCTGAGATCCTGAAGGTCGAGGGGGTCGACGAAGTTGTCGTCCAGATAGTCAGGAGACACGTAGGTGCGGGCATCTCCCGCGAGGAGGCGAAGACGCTCGGACTCCCGGATTTTGACTACATTCCTAGGACGAGGGAACAGGTTGCAGTTTGCTTCGCCGACAAAATGGTCGACACGGACAAGATCAGGCCTTTCGAGGAGGAGGTCAGAAGGTTCGAGAGGAAGGGGCATGACGTGGAGAGGCTCGTAGCGCTGAAGCGGAACCTCGAGGACGACCTCGGCGACGACCCCGAAACGATCATCTTCGACAAGATTAAAGAAACTCGGTAGGAGACGCCTGCATCATGGCCTCCTGCATCTGTCGTACCTGCAAACACAAGGACTACGAAAGCTGCGGAGGATGCAGCTGCTGTACGTACCGCAGATGCGCTTGTATGCCGAAACCTGCTTCGCGACGTTAGCTGAAGGAAGACTTAAGGGCAAACCGTGATGGACCACCACTTGGCAGCGAGGTGGGGAAGCCAGTCCCACTAGAGGGGCTAGGTACATCCCGGCGGGCTCATAACCCGCAGAGCGGAGACTGGGGCGAAACCCCGGCCGTGCGTTCAAAAGGGAGTCCAGCTCCCTGAAATTCCTCCCCTCGCTACCTGCCAATACAGAAATCCTTGATGGTTCTGCGGCTATACCCTGCTCACTCGGAGTGTAACTCCTAAAGGAGGCGCGCGCTACCAATAGAGATGATTGCGGATGCGATCGAGTGGAAGCTCGACAAGACTGTCGTTGGTGAAGTTGGGCCTGTTACGACCAGCGCGCGCAGAGGGATTCATGGGAGGGCGTAGAATCATAGCGTAGCGTGCGCGCACGGGGACCACGGAACTGTTGCTACGCCTGCAAACATGATTCCTAAGGTGGTGAGATCTCCACTGGGACTCTGCACCATGAAGGACCTTCCAGTACCGTCAGCTTTCTTGTGAATGAACACATCCTAGGAGGACATACACGTCCATTGCATGCTGATTCCATGTCTGCCTATGTCACAGGGTTTCTAAGGATGACTGTCTTGATTTCTGTCATCGTCTCCTCAATGGCAAACCTGATGCCTTCTCTTCCCAGTCCACTGGACTTCATTCCACCAAAGGGCATGAAGTCCACTCTGAAGTCGCTAGTATCATTGACCAGCACCGATCCAAAGTCTAGATTTGAGATGGCGTTCATGATATTGTCGACGGACTTGGTGAAGATTCCAGCATGAAGTCCGTAATTGGTGTCATTGCTTCGTTCAATGGCATCGGACAGTTTGCTGAACTTGGAGACTACGACGACCGGCCCGAATATTTCCTCTTTTGCTATGGTCGCGTCGCTGGGAACATCGGCTAGAATAGTTGGCATGTAGAATGCTCCATCTCTCTTGCCCCCAGATAGAAGCGTCGCGCCCTTCTTGATGGCCTCGTTCACCCAACTCTCGCACCTGACTGCTTGCGATTCTTCGATCATGGGACCCAAGTCAGTGGTCTCCTCCAGTGGGTTGCCAACCCTCAGCTTCTTGGTATCTTCGACCAGCCTTTCCGTGAGTTCTTCATAAAGTGAATCGTGTATCATTACTCTCTGCGCGTGAATACAGTTCTGACCCTGGCAGTTGTACCCCGCATCAACAACGCATTCTGCAGTAGAATCTAGTGGCGCGTCGTCCATCACAATCACAGGGCAGTTACTTCCGAGCTCCATCGCTATCTTCTTCAGTCCCGCCACCTTTGTGATCCTTTCACCGGCCTCCACTCCTCCAGTGAAGGTCACAACCCTGACATAGGGATTGGAAACCAAGGCGTCGCCCAGCATCTCGCCATGGCCAGTTACTACGCTGATGTAATCCTCGGGCAAACCCGCTTCTTTCAACACTTCGACAAGCTTGATTGCAGATAACGGGGTGAGGCTAGCTGGCTTCAAAATCACTGTGTCCCCTGCTGCAATCGCTGGACCCAGCTTGTGGGCGACCAAGTTCAGGGGATCGTTGAACGGGGTTATGGCGGCCACCAGTCCCGCTGGAACTCGATACCAGTACCCCGTCCTATCCTGTCCCCTTGGCTCGGCGTCAAACGGGATTGTCTCGCCGTGTACCCTCTTTGCTTCCTCGGAGGAGAACTGCATCGTCAGTGAGGCCCGCTTCGCCTCCTTCCGAGAGTACTTGATGGGCTTGCCGGCCTCTCTTGCGATTAACCTGGCGAAGTCCTCGTTACGCTCTTGGAGCAAGTGAGAAGCTTTCGCTAGTATCTCGGCCCTCTGGTACAAACGGAGTGATTTCGAATACTTCAGAAACGCGTTGTGTCCGACTTCGATTGCAGTGGATAACTGTGCAACAGAAAGTGAAGGCACCCTTCCAATCGCTTTATCTGTGTACTTGTCCTTCACCTGGATGAAATCAGCTTCAGGGTCCGTGAAGATTCACCATTGGAGCTTGCGCCGGAACTTCCTATAAGGGTTGAAACTCATGACGTCGTCGTTTCACCATTAGCTCTCATCTTGTGGACAATAAGGAGATCGTTTAACAGACCATACCCTGCCGAGTCCCCTCCTGCCCCTGGTCCGATGATTGTCACATCGGGTTGCACGTCGGTCGATATTTGGAGCGCATTCATTACTCCTCCGACATGGGCTAGGATGTTCGTGTAGGGAACTGGCGTCGGCCTGACCGCCGCTCTGACTTTGCCGTCACCGCCGATTGAAGCGCTGGCAACTAGCTTGATACGTTCAGACTTTTTGGACGCATTCCTAATGGCTTCTGGAGTAATCTCGCTTATCCCTTCCCTTTCGACGTCCCTGTAGTTAACATCGGCACTCATTAGAGCGTTGGCAAGGATAGTCACTTTGGCTGCGGGATCGTATGCTTCGACATCTCCCTCAGGATTCGCCTCGGCATACCCTAGTTTCTGCGCCTGCTTGAGCGCCTCGTCGTACCTCATGCCTTGCTCCATCTGAGTAAGAATATAGTTAGTGGTTCCGTTCAGAATCCCCCTCAGTTCTGTCACTTTTGCTCCCGCGAGCCCGAACTCCTTCAAACTAAAGACAGGGGTACCACTCATGACGGTCGATTCAAATCTGAGATGTCTTCCTTGCCCTTTGGCCAGGGCAACAAGCCGCCTGTACGCCAGCGCCAGAGGACCCTTATTCGACGTCACGACATCTTTGCCGTTTTGAAGGGCGCCTATTATGTGACTAAGACCGGGCTCGCCGTCCTTAAGGTTCGTCCAAGAAGCCTCAATTACGACATCTGCCTCAGATGTCCTGATTGATTCGAGCGAAGAGAGGCCTACGACACCCTTCATTCCTTGTCCGTCCAACTTCTTTCCCCCTTTCGCAAGCCTTAGGGCTTCGGACAGGTCGATTCCGTCGTTGTTCTGGATGGACCCCTTCAATGTGTCAGAGATCGACACAACTCTGTACTCAAAGTTGTGTTCCTGGGAAAGTTGCGCTTTGTTCAGGACAAGTCGTTCGGCACAGCCCTGCGCCACAGTTCCAAACCCGATGAAAGCTAACTTGATTTCGCTCATCGAAATTAGTTCCACATGCAGACGATAAAAACTAGATGATTTGCCTCACTTTAAAAAAACCGATTCGATGACTATCCCTACGATCTTTGTCCTTTTTGTGATAATTGTAGTCTTAACCTTGATCACAGCCTTCTTTTTGGAGGGGAATCATGGAGGAGAAAGAAGACAGGACTAGCACCACCCTCCCTTCTTGAGGTCGCTCGGCCCATTCTCAGAACAGGGCGCCACAGTCCGTGCGCGTGCAGACCCCTGTCAACCTGACCGGCCGATTTCCACAGAACAGAGTGGCACAATTGCAACCAGTTTGTTGACTGCCTCGCAGTGCTTATCTAACACTCTAGAAGGGCGAAGAGACGCCATGGCCAAGGATTCGACGCGGTGTGTGCATGAGGGAGAGCCATTCGATGCGGAATCTGGCTCTGTTGTGACTCCAATCTACCAGACCACAACCTTCGCGTTTACGGAGGCCGAGGAGGCGAGGAAGGCTGTCGCCGGAGAGAGCGGGAAGTTCGCCTACACCAGGTGGGGCAACCCGACCACTGTGAGGCTGGAGAAGAAGCTCGCTTCACTCGAAGGTGCCGAGGACGCCGCGTTCTTCTCCTCCGGGATGGCGGCGATCTCGACCTCGGTCCTCACCTTCCTCAGCGCAGGAGATCACGCCGTCGCAATCAGGGACCTTTACGGGGGTACGTTCGAGCTGATGAGCAAGATTCTGCCCAGGCTTGGAGTGAAGACGACGCTGGTCGACACCGAAGACCAACAGGCCATGAAGGACGCGATGAGGCCGAACACGAAGCTTGTGCACATCGAGACGCCCACCAACCCTACACTGAAGGTGGTCGATATCGCGAAGACAGCGAGGATTGCCCATAAGGCAGGCGCCCTCCTGTTGGTTGACAACACCTTCGCCTCGCCGATAAACCAGAAGCCCATCGAGTTAGGCGCCGACCTTGTGTTGCACAGTGCCACCAAGTATCTCAACGGTCATGCTGACGTCACCGCAGGCGCTGTGGCAGGTGGCAGGGAGAATGTGGAGAAGATTAGCCATCTTAGAAGGGACTTGGGAGGGACCCTCGACCCACTCGCATCGTGGCTCGTCCTCCGGGGGATGAAGACGATGGCGCTCAGGGTGAGGACCCAGAACGAGAGCGCGATGGCCCTCGCCGAGTTCCTCTCCAAGCACAGGAGGGTCAAGGCGGTCCACTACCCTGGACTGAAGGGACACCCCCAGCACGCGCTGGCCAAGAGGCAGATGAGCGGATATGGTGGGATGATGAGCTTCGAGCCGAATGGAAGCATGCAGGACGCAATGCGGCTTACGGAGAGGTTGAAGGTCGCTCTCTTGGCGGCCAGCCTAGGCGGCGTCATAACGCTGGTCTCGCAGCCTTCGTTGATGACTCACACCCAGCTGACGGCCGCAGAAAGGGCGAAGACCGGGATTCCGGAATCTTTGATCAGGCTCTCAGTGGGAATCGAGGATAAAGAGGATCTGATCGCCGACTTTAAGCAGGCGCTCGATTCTCTATAGCAGACGTCCGCAGCCATCCCGCGGTCTCGGGGCAGGCCTGCCTGTTCATCTCACGGCCGTACCTGACTAGGGGCTTCGTTAGGTGCCTGTTTGCCCTCGGGGATGCGATGTAGGTTCCGCAAAGTATCGGTCGGTCTTTGCCCTTCGCGAGCGAAACGACCTCGACCTTCTCGATGTTGAGGACCTTCGGGTGCGAGGTCGAAGGGCGCCTCACTCCCCCGTACGCTCGGATGAAGTCCCCATCCATGAGCATCCTGGCTACCCTGCGCAGGTCTCCGGTCGGCTCATAGACTGCGCACCTGTGTCTCTTCGTACCGTCCAGCAACGCGAAGTAGACGTGCCCGCCGGGCCCGACTGAGGGCGAAGCGACCCGACCCTCTGCCCAGCCCGAAGAGAAGGTCTTCCAGTCGAGCCCTCCTTCCAAGTGCGCATCGGTGTGCTGGTTCGTCATGTAGACCATGTATCCCTGCAGGTCCTCGCCGCAGGAGACGAGCTGGAACGCTCTTAGAACAGCCTGGGGAGAGTCTCCGCGGAGACCAAGAAAGACTGGGTCGGGCCCGTGGGGTGCGATAAGGACCTTCTTCTTCTGGTAGTCGTAACTGTTGAAGGTGTGAGGCCAAGTCGCCAACTCCATATCCCTGACTGAGGTGGAATCAAGGACGCGCGGGGTCCCGAACGACTCTCGACGCCTGTACGCGATCAGTTCGTAGGTATGGTCGAAAGACTCGTCAAATGCAAGCGCGGACGCTGCACCCACCAGTCCCATTCCATTGCCCAGCTCGAAACTCTTCACCTTGTGCTGAGCCAACAGTCGCCTGACACGGTGGGGGTTCACTACGCCCGAAAGGGCACTTAGGTAGACAGGCAGGAAGAAGCGGGACTTTGCCACGTCGCTGAGAAAGACGACGCCGGAGTTTGCGCCCCCTTTGACGTCCGACAGTTCCGATACCTTTGCGCAGATGCTGTCGAAGGCACGCGGTGGAGACTCGGTCTCGACTAGGAGGGAGACTGCAGCGTTACCCCTTGTCTTGAACGGGATATTCGGGTTGAGCCTGACCAGTCTCGGGTAGGAAAGAACACTGACGGCCGGGGCGAGGTCCGCGGCGATCCGATAGGCGAGGTAGGTCGTACAGTTTCCTTTTGAAGAGTCGGTGTCGTCGATGCCGACGAGGCAGCGCACGGTCTGGTCAGCCACGTGGGGATATTTCAGCTTGGGAATTGGTCGCCTAGGCTTCGACGACGATCATGGTGAGAGTGCTCCTCACCTTGTCGAGCCGGCGAATGCTCCAGGTAATCGTCTCCTTCACCTTCTCCATGGTGTCGGCCTCGACCCTCGCTACCACGTCGTATACGCCGTATACGACGTAGACATCCTTCACGTTCTGGATCTCACGGAGCTTCTTGAGGAGGTCCTCCTCGGCCCCGAGATCTGCGTTAATCAGCACAAAGGCCATGGGCATTCCGCTCTACTACCTCTCGCCATTACGCGTAATACTGCAGTAATAACCCTTACTCCCTCCGCTGAAGAAAGCTTCCACCCCATACTCGAAAGCCTCCATGAAGACGCGATGATTAATACCATGGGTTCACAGCTATCGTTGAAAGTGATGATGAACGTCTACGCGTTGGAGATGGGCCAGGACGACCCCGTCAAGTGCACTGCCCGCAAGATGATCCATATGGAGCTGGCCAAGGGGGTCGGGAGGAAGTTCCACGCCTCCGACACGACGATTGTGCTCAACCCGTTCGCCCGCAGGATGCTCTCGCCGCCAGACAGAGGCGCGAAGGGGATACTGGTGGTCGACTGCTCTTGGAACCAAGCCCAGGAGGTCTTCTTCAGGAAGCTGGGGGGAAAGCACAGGCGCATTCCGCTTCTTCTGGCGGCCAATCCGACGAACTACGCGAGGGCGGGGATGCTGAGCTCAGTGGAGGCGGTCGCAGCCACCCTCTACATACTCGGCGAAGTCGAGGAGGCGAGGTCGTACCTCTCGATCTACAAGTGGGGCCCCAACTTCGAGACGCTCAACAAGGAACCGCTCGAGTCATACAGGATGTGCAAGAGTGAGGGGAAGGTCCTGCGAGAGGAAAGGGAGTATTTCCCTCATCTCTTCACCCCATGAGAAACGGTTAATTGTCGAACCCTGTCGTAGGTCCTGACGCGAGTCGGCGGGCGGGCCACGGGGACCTCCTGGGGAAGTTCCTCCCTCGCAGCAGGACGCACGGCGCCGAGAGGCGCAGTCGGAGACGGCTGGCTCCAGAACAGAAACGAGACCCGGCCCATCAAGGGCGATGATAGGGAAACCTTGAGGTCGGTGGGGACCGGGATGAAACGGCTGACCCGTGTGGAGCAAGGCCAAACGTGGTCGATGAAACGCCTGCAGGAGACCAGGGTAGGCCGCTGAGCTGAATCCCGCCTAGAACAGGAGGAGGACTACGGCCGACACACGTCGAACGTAACGCCTCGGTGGAGGGAGAAAGCCCCTCCATCGGGGACTTTTCCTATAGGTCGGCGACGGTAGAAGCCCGATTCTCCATCCGCCAGTTGCAATGGAATTGGGTGGAGTCGTAGGCGCGAGAGGAACCCTAGGATTCTGCCGTTAGACATTATCATTGGAGGAGTGAATCAGAGCCTGATCTTCCTTCCTGTCCTTCCTTCTCCTGAACCTGGCTGGCCTCATTGCTGGAGTAGGCTGGGAGGATGAGTGCCAGCTCGGCCTTCATCACGTCTTCCTCAGGAGTGAGAGTGAAACCCATCTCTTTGCACAGGCTCAGCATAGTCCTGTTGTCCTTCAGGATCACGCCGTAAATCGATTCGAGGTGCTTATCCTCTGCTATGTCGATTAGCATGTCCAGCAACTTCCTGCCGAGCCCTCTTCCCTGGTACTGATCGGCTATCACAACGGCGAACTCTCCACGCTTCTGGTCTGGCTCGGCAATCAGCCTGCCAACCCCGACCTCCCTGCTTTCTCCTCCTTGCTTGATCTCGGCCACAATCGCCATCTCCCTGTCGTAGTCGATGCTGCAGAAGCGGACTAGATCCCCATGAGGTAGGTCCTTGACTATGCTGAAGAACCTGAGCCGGCTCGACTCTTCCGACAGACCGTTGATGAACTCTGCTTCCATCGCTTCGTCCTCGGGCCTGATCGGCCTGAGAAGCACGTCGGTCCCGTCCTCGAGTTTGTACGGGACGATGTACTTGGTCGGGTAGGGCATTATCACGAGGTGTGGATAGGGAACGCCGCCCTCCGGTGCCGCCGGGTCGAGGAGGATCCTCACGTCGGCGGCCAGCGCCTTCCCCTCGGTCACGAACAGCGGGTTGATGTCCATCTCCGCTATCTCTGGGAAATCTGCGACCATGCCCGACAGACGGACGATGATCTCCTCGAGAGGCTTCATCGCGACCGGGGGTTTGTTCCTGAGACCGCGGGACAGGGCCTTGTAGATTATGGTCTCCTCCATCATCCTCCGTGCCAAGACCTGGTTCATGGGGGGCAGCCCGATTGAGAAGTCACGGAAGAGCTCCACCCCTGTGCCCCCCGACCCGAACAGCATCACTGTGCCGAAGTCCACGTCCTTCTTTGAACCAAGTATCAACTCGTAGTCGACCGCTCCCGCCATCTTCTGGACGTAGGCGCCGTCGATTCGGGCGTCGGGTTTCATAATCTTCACCCTTTCGATGAGCTTGACGAACTCGTCCGTGAGCATTTCACTCGAGGCGATGCCAGTCACGACCCCTCCGACGTCGCTCTTGTGGGCGATCTCTTGGGATACGACCTTCAGGACGACAGGATAGCCGATCCTGCGCGCGGCCATCACAGCCTCGTCAGGCGTCCTGGCGAAGCCGCCCCTGAGCCTGGGGATGTTGTACGCGTCGAGGAACTTATCCGCGTCTGACTGCGATAGGAGGAGCTTCCCCTCCCTGATGGCCCTCCTGACGATGAGTTTCAGATGGCTGATGGGTGGCATCAGGTCGACGGGGAGCTCTTCGGGCGTCTCGTAGAGCAGGTCAAGGTTTCGCCGGTACCTGTACATGTACATGTACGTCTTAACGGCCTGTTCCGGCGTCGGATAGGTCGGGATGTCATTCTCGGTGAATTTCCTCCTTGCCTCGGAGACAGCCCTCTCGCCCATCCAAACGGTGAGGATCGGTTTCCGTCTGTCCTTCGAGAACCTGATGACCGCATCTGCGAGCTCGGTGGGCGAAGTGACTCCTTGGGGGGTGCAGATAGCAAGGAGGCCGTCGACGTTCGGGTCGGAGAGGCAAACGTCCAGGGCGGTCCCGTACCTGGCGACGTCTGCGTCCCCCAGCACGTCAACTGGGTTGCCACGGCTCCAGAACGCGGGGAGGTGCTCGTTGAGGGTCCGCATCGACTCGTCCGATAGTTTCGCTAGCTCTCCTCCGAGGTCGGCGACCGCGTCGGACGCCACGACTCCTGGACCTCCCGCATTTGTGACTATGGCAAGCCTCGGCCCCGCTGGCAGGCGCCTCGAGTCCAGGACGCTGGCGCAGTTGAATAGGTCGCCTATCTCGTCGACCCTGACGACACCCACTCGTTTGAAGGCCGCATCGTAGACCTCGAAGTCGCCAGCAAGCGCCCCGGTGTGAGACCGAACGGCCTTTGCCCCAGTCTTCTGCTTTCCTGCCTTCAGGACGATGATGGGCTTGGTGCGGGCGAAGCCCCTCGCCGCGCTCATGAACTTCTTGGCATTCCCGATGCCCTCCACGTAGAGTATGATGCTCCTTGTCGAAGGATCGCTCCCCAGGAAGTCTATCAGGTCGCCGAAGTCGAGGTCCAGCATCGACCCCAGCGAGGCGAAAAGGCTGAAGCCGACGTGGGAGGTCATCGCCCAGTCTAATATCGCAGAACCGAGGGCCCCGCTTTGGGAAATGAACGCAATCGAGCCGGGCTCGGGGTTGTCCCTGAGGAAGGTCGCGTTAAGATGAGCCGAGGGCCTGGCGAAGCCGACGCAGTTCGGGCCCAGCAGCCTGAAGCCGTACTTCGACCTGATCTGCCTGATCTCTTCTTCGAGCTTCGCGCCTGCCTCTCCCACCTCTCTGAAGCCTGCTGAGATGACAACTATGCCGTCGACCCCGGCCTTCCCGCACTCTTCCACGATTGCGGGGACTGAGCTTGCAGGTGTGGCGACTACAGCGAGGTCCACGTGTTCCGGAATCGCTGAAACGGCAGGGTAGCACTTGAGACCCATCACGCTTTCGTGGTTCGGGTTGACAGGGAAGATTGAGTGTCGGCCCTTTCCAATCATGAGGTTCTTGAGCGTCGCCTCGCCGACCGTCCCCGCCTTGTCTGTAGCTCCAATCAGGGCGACGGTCTTCGGGTTGAACATCCTCTCGATGTCGGCCAACGCTCTCAGAGGATCTGGCGCGGACAAGGTATTACTGTGTTGCGCCGCGCGTGTGAGACAAAACCACGGGGCAGAGCATTATCACTGCTCACGGTATGGTGTTGAAGGGTTCTTGACAAAGCCGCCGAAATGAGCATCCTGACTAGACGGGTGATACTCTCGAAGTGCCGTTCACCTTCTCGACGATCATCATTTTGTCCGCCATCGACTCGAGCTCTTTTTCATGAGAGACGAGGATTACCTGTCTCGAATGCAACTCTTGGATGACGTCACGCATCTTCTGGATCTGCTCCTTGCTGAACCCGTCCGTCGGCTCGTCCAGGATGACGAGGTCACCTGTCCCCGTTCCTATGTCTTCCTGAACGATTGCGTTCAGGGCGAACCTGTAGGCTAGAGCGATGCTAGTCCGTTCCCCACCGCTGAGGGAGTCGAATTCCTGGGAGTATCCCTGCCTCTCGAAGACAGGAGAGAAGTCTTCCATCACCCGAACGCGAAGGTCGGGGTCGTCGACCAGAGAGGAGAAGAAGCGCTGAAAGTGTTCGCTGAACCTCGCGTTGGTGTGGACCATCACTTGTCTCTCGATCAGCTCGACGGTGGGTTTGAAGAACCCGTCGAGCCAGGAGGCGTACGATTTGAGGCGTTGCTCTTTGGCTCTCTTCATTTTCTTTTCCTCAATCTGGAACGTTAGCCTCTTCAGGGACTCGGTTCCTTCGCTCCGCCTTGTGATTGATTCGACGAGTTCCCTACTGGCGGAATCTTTCCTTTGTTGCGACCTCCTGAGAGCGCCCGCTATGGCGTCTATTCTGCTCGTGAGATCCGACAGGCGAACTTCCTCGGCTTCCGACCTTGAGAGTTCGTCCTCGAGGCGTCTCATTTCTCGGCGCGACTCTAACACGTGGTTTCTTCTGTCCGCAATCTCGGCTTCCACCTCTGTCTTCCGTCTGAGATCCCGGCGATACGCTCTCTCGTCTTCCGCGTAGAGAAGTGTCTTCTTCACCAGGTCATCCAGTCCTGAGATTTCGTCTTCAAGTGCTGAGACCTCTTCAGTTGTCCCTTCCAGTTCTCTTTCCAAGTGCGTAGACTGGTCTCTGAAATCATCCGGTATCCGCTGCCCGCAGCGCGGGCAGACTCTACCTTTGACGAGCTCTCTCGTCTCTTTGAGCTGTCCTGCCAGCAGCGCCAACGACCCGCGCTTCCTGTCCAGGGTCTTCTGCCTTGACTTCAGACTCGCCTCTAGGACCGTGGCACTCCTCTTCGACGGAGGCGCCCTCGCCTGGAAGGACTTGATCGAAGGGATGTACTCCTGCTCGAGGCTGCGCTCGAGGTCGGAGACTCGCTTCTCGTCCTCCTCGATGTCGGAGTGCAGGCGCGCTATGCTTCTCCTAAGCTCCGGAATCCGTCCGGCAGCTGCGCCAACCTTTTCGCGTTCGTCTCTTGCGTCCTCCCACTGACTCGTGAGCAAACCCAGCTCGGCCTTCGCTGCGGCTTCCTCGTCTTGGAGTTGAGGGATGCGGGAGCTCAAGTCCTCGATTCTCGACTGCTGCAGTGCGGCCTCCGCCTCTGTCTCTTCAAGGTCCTCGGTCGCCGCCTCGATTGCCCTGGCCTCGTTGCGCAAGCGCCTGTGGATGAGGTCCGAATTCTCGGCGGCCACCTGGTAGCTTTGGATGCCGAGGACGCGCCTGATCACGAGGAGCCTGTCATCCGAGCTGCGCTGGATTATCTCTTTCATCTGCTCTTGAGGCGTGAAGACGGCGTACCTGAAGACGAGGCTCTCCGCACGCGGATGCGACGGCTCGTTGAACCCGAGCAGGCTGATCACGCGCTGCTTCAGGTCCCCAGGCGATAGCTCCGTTCTACTTCCGTCCTCTGAGATGTAGCAGTTCTCCTGGACGACATTCTCACCCGTTCTTCTGAGCCCCCGATAGACCTCCAGGTTCCTTCCGCCTTGGGTGACCCTTACCTTGGCGTGACCTGAATTCGCCCCCTCGCTCAGGAGGTAGCTGCCGCTCATGTCTCCCAAGCCGAAGAGGGCGAATTCCACAGCATACAAGATCGTGGACTTGCCGGAGCCGACGTCTCCTTCGAAGAGGACCGTCCCTTCGGGAAGGTCGATGCTCACTTCCGAACCGTCATTGAAGCTTCTGATGTTCTTCAACGAGAGATGCGTAAGGAGCGTCACAGGTCACCGGCCAGACCGAGAACGCTTATTCCCGCCTTCTCCGTCCTCGCCTGATAGTCGACCTTCGTCTCGTTCTCCTTCCTCTCTTCCTTGAGGCTCTTCAGTAGTTCGAGTGAGAGCTCTGTCCCGCTCTCTCCATTTAACCTCGGTTCGGAGGACTTAACGGAAGCAATGCGTTGAGAGAAGAGCTCCCGCTCTGTCTGATGCTGCGCCTTCGGAGGTCCGGGCGGAGTGGTCAGGTCTCTCGAGGTAAGCTGGCTGAGGTTCGGGAGGACGCAAATCGGGCCCCTCGATGCCAGTTCCTTCCTGATCGAAGGGAAACCGATGTCGGACATCGACCCCTCGGATAGCTCTCCCTGCACCCTAAGAAGGACGACCTTACCTTTGACATCCGAGAATCGAGTCAAGTCCGACAGTTCAAGCCTGGTCTGCCGCGCGTCCTTTCCATGGGCGGAATACTCCAGCCCGAGCACGTCGCACACCTTTGTCGGAGTGAAGGTGATCTTGTTTACCTCCTTTTCGAAGTCCACGATGTAGAATCCGTTTTCCGCGCCTTTCGCCAGCGGCTCCAGGTCCCTGAAGTCTGTCGCGAAGAGAGGGCCGGGATAGACTACATTCCTCCTCCCAGGAAGGTCTTGCGAGCTGTGACTGTGGATGTGACCTCCGGCATAGTAGTCGAAGTTTGCCGGGAGGTAGGAAGCCGGCATGCTTTCCATGCCGGAAAGGGACTGGGGCTTCAGCTCGTCAATCGCTCCGTGGAAAACGAAAATCTTGAAGCCCGGCTCGGATTCCAGCCTCTGTCTGTCGAGCGACGCGTATTCGGCCCTGTCGAGGGAGAGCTTCTTGCCAGAGATACCGCAGATCTTGGCCCCTGTCTCGTCAACGACGAAATCCAGTTCGAGTTTGCCATCTTTCGCCTTCCCCAGCTCGACCATGGTAAAGAGACCCGCGCTTTCGAGCACGTCGACAATTGAGGCATGGTTGGGACTGTAATCGTGGCTGCCATAGACTACGTAGAATCTGATGCCTCTTTCCCTGGCCTCCCTTATCCTGCCGGTCGCCTTCCTGACTGAGGAAAGGTCGGGAATGTTCGAGTCGAATATGTCACCTGACACTATTACGAAGTCGACATCTTCGTCGATGCACTTTCCAATCGCCTGGTCGAAGGCCCTCATCACGAGGTCTTTGAGCTCAGGCTGCCTGAAGGCACCGATGTGAATATCTGACATGTGAGCGAAGCGCGGCAACCACTTCGGCGTGGGAGTGGCATCTTATTTAGCAGTACAAGCGCGGAATGGCGAACCTACTTTTAGACGCGCGCGCGCGAAACTGAGAGCGGGATGAGGATTGGTTACCGTCGATCGGTCTGTTCGACGGACCTGGCCAGTCTAACGCGTTGAATCCGAGCTGTGGATGAAGATTCGTTCTCAATCTACCGCAAGTTACTGTTTTGATCCGACTTTGAGTTTCCTCAAGCAACTGGGACTACGACTGTGGTCCCTAATGCCGACCCGCGACACTTCACAATCCCCACCAATCTCCATTTTTTAGTAAGAATCGCTGTCTACGCGCACGCTGCGAACCAAGAGGTTTTCCTCAGAAGGCAATCAGTAGTATGAGGCTGAAGTGAAGGATGCTCTCCTGGAGAACTGAGGGTTCAGGTTTTTCCGAATCGTTTGAAGACCTGAATCCCCGCTAGCAGGATGATTATGCTGCTTGCTGACACTACCGCTAGGTCTGTAAGCACAGTCTGACTCGTGACCGCCGCTCCTCTGGTGAAGAGAGATGTCAAGGCGTCTGTTACGTAGTAAGCCGGAACAAACCTTCCCGCTGTCTGGGCCGTTGCTGAGAGTGCCGTCCCCACAAAGGTCCCAAGGAATAGCTGTGGCATCAGAAAGAGGAAAGAAATCCCCGTGGCAGCACTTGCAGATCTCGAGATGGCCGCCGTGATTAGGCCGAAGCCAATGTTGCACAGGGCGAAAACAGTTACGATGAGGAAGCCGGCAAGCAATCCCACAGGACTGGCGACGGGGTGATACCCTAAGGCGAAGACGCACAGGAAGACCAGCAAGGCCTGAACCAGCCCTATAACGAGGTAAGACATTACCGACCCCATGATTACGTCAGCGCTTGTAGCTGGGGTCACCAGGATTCTGCTCAGCAGGCCATTTTCCCTTTCGGTGGTGTATGATTGGGCGACCATCATAATCATGTAGATTGAAGCGAAAGCGAATAGGCCTGGGGCAAACATGGCAAACACCGAAGAGCCCTCAACGTTCACCAGCGACGGACTTGAGACAGTGAAGGGCGTCACCGACGCGACCGTCTTGATCCCGAGGACCCCCTGTTCCAATGCCTGCCCGACAACAGAGGGAATGATTTGTGGGGAAAGCAGAGAGCCCTTGTCGAGGTACAGGGAAACGGTGGAGTTCACCCATCGACCGGGCTCGTTCGGGTAAGACTTGTATGATTGAACGGTCGAATCGAAAGAGGAGGGCAGCAGAATGACTCCTTGGAGCTGGCCTTGGCTAAGCACCGATTGTGCAGTCGTATTGTCAGTGAAGTGCTGGACGTTCATTACCCCCGTAGCTCGGAGGTCGTCCACGAACTGGCCGGCCGACGTTGAATTGCCCCCTGGGCCGAAGTCGACTATCCCGATCTTGAATGTGGGCGTTTGTGATCCCCCTACCGCGCCGAATGATGTCCCAAAGGCCACCGTCAGCATGACGGGGAAAAGTATGATGATGAAGAGGAATGCAGGCTCCCTGAAGATTCTCTTCCAGTCCTTCTTCGCCAGTGCCAGGGCGCGGCCGACATTCATCTCTACATACCCTCCCTGATTCTTCTCCCAGTCAGCTGAATGAAGACGTCCTCGAGGTCTTTTGCCCCGTACTTGGTTTTGAGTTCAGCGGGAGAGCCCAGTGCGATCAACCTACCGTGGTCGATGATTCCGACCCTGTCGCACAGTTCCTCTGCCTCCTCCATGTAGTGCGTCGTGAGCACAATCGTCTTGCCTTTGTCCCTTAATTCCAAGATGAAATCCCAGACTGCACGGCGGGACTGAGGGTCCATGCCTACCGTAGGCTCGTCGAGGAGGACTATCCTGGGGTCCGTGACCAGCGCCATGGCGATGCTCACCCTTCGCTTCATACCGCCGCTGTACTTGCTCACCTTCCGCCCAGCGTCGTCCATGAGTCCCACTTTCTCCAACACGTAGTCGACCCTGCCAACGAGCGACTTCTTCGGGACAGAATACAGCGCACCGAAGAGCTGGATGTTCTCCTTCCCTGTGAGGTATGGACAGACTGCTGTCTCCTGTGGAGAGACCCCGATGATTCCTCTCGCTTTCACACCCTCGGTCTGGACATCGAATCCGCCGACCTTGATTGTCCCCTTCGTTGGCTTCAGGAGCCCGGTGAGGCAATTGATTGTCGTTGTCTTCCCTGAGCCGTTGGGCCCGAGAAGCCCGAAGACCTCTGCTTCGGAAATCGACAAAGCGAGACCGTCAACTGCCTTGACGTCGCCGTAGTCCTTCGTCAGGCCTTCAATCGTTATGGCAGCAGCGGCCTGTGCGATTTCCCTTTGCATGGCAGCACCTTCCCCTCCGAAGTTGTTAGGCTCTCGTCAACCCTCGGGGCAATGAACAGCATGTCAAGGCGTCTCGGATGGGCATTCCTTCACAAGGTCAGTTGAAGGATGGGAAGAAAACGTCAGTGGCTCAGGGTCGTGGCTGGTTCTCCATCCCTTGATACGGGTCTGTCCCTCCAAGTATCGAACATGTACCCAATTTGAAGGACGTTCAGAGTGACTGATGTGACGCCTTCCGCTTCGCCGATGCCTTCTCTGAGGTCATCCATCTGCTTCATCGAATTGGTCCACAGAAATTGAACGAGCTGGTTGGGGAGATTGCTGAATAGAACGTCAATCAAGACGTTCTGTGGAAAGCTCTGTCTCAGCGCTGCCGAGACCTTCATTCTCTCGGCGCGGCGGTCGATTGTGGTGTGACAGAGGGCAAGAATGTCGTTTGAAGCATCTGGGTACCAGTCGATAGAAAGGTCGACTAGACCCTTCTCAATCATCCTCTCTAACCGGCGATGCACAGTCTTCGCGGACGCATGAACCTCAGACGCCACGTCGCTCAAAGGCTTGCGCGAGTCCTTGTGAAGGGAAGCAAGTATCTGGTAGTCGAGTTGACGGAGTTCCTCCTTGGGAGGGCGATTGGTCAGCTGCGGAAGAATCCCCACGGTTGGGTCGGCTATTCCTCCTTCTCTCTTCACGAAGGCCAAATATGGCTCGAGTTCGGAAAGGTCTCTCAGGTGTCCGCCAACGTAGACGTAGCCTCCCCCAGAGTTGGCTACCCAGTAGGTGCTGTCGTTGGTCTTGAGGCGCAAGTGAACCTCACTGGGGCGAGAAGCCTCGGACCTCCCGAACACCCATACCGAAATCGCCCCGAGAGAGACGAGGCTCGGCCGCGCTGTGAATGCACGAATGATTCCCGAATCCATCATGGCCTTGATCCTCTTGTGAACCGCGTTGATGGAAAGCCCGAGCTTTGCTGCGAGTTCGTGGTATGGAGTTCTCGAGTTTGTCATGAGGAAAAGACATAGGGTAACGTCAGTCCTGTCCATCGCGCTACAAGGCCGTTCGTCGTCGACTTAAGCTGAGGCCTGCTCGTGTCTGCACGCGCAGAAATCGTCAAGGTTCCATGCAAGTACTGTGGCGCCCTCAATGAGATGGCCACAACGAAGACATGGTCCAACTGCGGTGCAGTCCTGAGGTAGGGTGTTGCCCAAAGCAGAGTGAGGCCGCGCGCGCTAGAATAGGGTAGTTTTATTGCTCAGTTATTTAGCAATAGGCATGAGTAGTTTCAGTTTGGAGTCCCTCCGAGGAGCTTAAGAAGAAAGGACGGCCAAATCGGCAAGCGATTGCCTAGGAGAATAGCGTGGCTCTCGAGTGTAATCCCTTCGAGTGTTGCCGGACTTGAGGAGGAGGTCGCCCGGTCAATCGAAGTCGTAGAGAACCCTCCCGCGTGGATGTGCCTAGAATGCAGGGGAGCCAAGCTGCTCTGCAGCAAGCCGAGGTGTCCGATAATAGTCAAGGCGCAGTCGATGGCAAGACAGGGCGCCTCGATGGCGACCAACGAGATTGACGGCTCGTCTCCTCCAGGGGTCTTCGTTGGCAGGATCGGCTACCCCAAGGTCTCTATTGGCCCGATGGTGCCGGCCCAGTTCGGGGACACCGCAATCCTCGACACGCCAGAGGACTGGCTCGGAAGGTCGATAGAGCAGATAGTCGACTACAGGTTCTCCCTGGTTCGAGGCAACTCCAGGGCGAACGTGGAAGAAGCAGCGAAGCCGGGAAGGCTCCTTTCCTCCCTTCAGGAGCTCGCGATGGCTGCGAGGCCAGTCGATACAGAACTCAAGCTGATGAGACCGCCAAGGAAGATCCTGACGCTCAGCGAGGACGCCCAGCCCTTCGGGCCTTCGGCGCCACTCGACCGGTTCAGGATTAGTAACCCGTCAGCGGACAGGAGGATCGAGACTGCGCACTACGACCGTGACCTGAAGGCGATGGACGCCGTTGAGGAGCTCTATTCGAAGGGGGTCCTGGTAACCCGGATTCAGAAGGCGTTCAGCCTGGGGATGTTCGGGAACGGCGCGAGGAGGAGGATCGTCCCCACGCGGTGGAGCATCACCGCTGTGGACAGCTCCATCAGCCTGAGCCTGCTGGAAAAGGTCAAGCACAACCCGACCACCGACGAGTTCCGAGTCTACAGCTTCAGAGTCTACGACAACCAGTACGTGGCAATCCTTCTCCCCGAGCCGTGGAGGTTTGAGTGGATCGAGGCGTGGTTCCCGAACACGACGTGGAACCAGTTCTCGAACTCCCCCTACATGATTGGAGACTATGAGGAGTACTTCGGCAGAACACGGTACGCCAGGGTCGGGGGCTGCTACTATTCGACCAGGCTGGCCATCGCGGAGGCGCTAGAAAGGGAGGGCAGGCAGGCTGCCGCCGTCGTGCTCAGAGAAACATACCCTGGATTCATCATGCCGCTGGGAGTCTGGAACATAAGGGAGAGTATCCGCCGGATGATGAAGGGGCCCTTCGAGGGGCACGAGACCTTCCAAGGGGCGATGAACTCAGCCCTCTCCAAGCTTGTCATACCCAAGACGAAGTGGATACAAGAAAGCGTGCTGATCTCAAGGGAACTGACGCAGACCAAGATCACGAACTACTGAAGTCGGTCAATGTTATAGAGGACGTCCCTCAACCTCTCTGCATTGACCCGACGCCTCTTCTGGGAGGACATGTACATGAAGACCTTCGACGCCAAGGTCGTCTCCGCGCAGGGCGACAGGGTGGTCTTGGACCAGACGGCCTTCAACCCCAGGGGTGGAGGACTGGTCTCCGACCGGGGCACGGTCAGCGGAGCGAATCTGGCCGAGGCGGTGAAGGAGGGGGAGGAGATCGTGCATGTGATGGAGTTACCCCCCGATTTCAAGCCTGGCGAAGCGGTCCACTGCATCCTCGATTGGGAGAGGAGATACAGGATAATGAGGATGCACACGGCCGCGCATATACTGAGCGCGGTAGTGAACAAAGAGACTGGCGCGCTGATTACGGGGAACCAGATTGGCCCCGACGAATCGAGAGTAGACCTGAACCTCGACCAGTTCGACAGGGAGAAGTTGGCCCACTACGTCGATATGGTCAACGAGGTCGTCCGCCGTGCCGTAGATGTCAGGACTTTCTTCATGAAGAGGGAAGAGGCGCTGGCCACGCCGGGCCTGGTCAAGCTAGCCAACGCGATGCCACCTTCGCTGGAGATGCTGAGGGTCGTACAGATAGGCGAGGTCGACACGCAGGCAGACGGAGGAGTGCATGTGAAGAACACTGAAGAGATTGGAAGGGTCACTGGCCTAAAGACAGACAACAAGGGGAAGAACAACCGACGCATCTACTTCACGGTGCAATGAGCAGTAGAGACTCCTAAGAGACATCAAACCCAATCCTTCATGTGGTCCTGTCCGCCCCTCCTCCGTTAGTCGGAGATAGCAGTTCCTCGAGAAGCTGTACACGTACGTGACGTCAAGATAAGATGTGCCGCGCGCGCGCTATTCAGAGAGATGAACGCAGATTACGCAGAGAAGTCCTTCCCGACGCTCAAGAATTCTCTCACCACAAAAGCAAAGATGCTTGTCGTCAAAGGCAGAGTCGACGCAGTGGCGGTCGAAGGGATGAAGCGGTGCTTCAACCTGAAGTAAGGACCAAGGGAGGTGAGGAAGCGCTACTCCACCTCGGAAGTGGTGCTGGAAATTAGACTTCGGGGGCTACCTTCGCCGCTTTACCCAGACTGGCATCCTCTTTGCGGTGCAGTTGCCGCAGAAGGCCTTCATAGAGCGTGTCGTTTCGTCGAAAATCGTAGTTGAATGCGACATGCAGACCTGCTGACCGCAATCGGAACATGAGGTCACGGCGTGACCCTTGCAAACCGAGCATCTTGCCATTCACTTCACCCCCAATTTTCTCTTGTCCAACGGACACAGGTTGTGCCTCTTCGAGCCTCTAATGTCGTCGGAGTGGCGAGCCATGCGGAGTTGGCGCAAGTAAGAAGACATTGGTTCCGGTTAATAAACGCGCGCTCTGGATTGGGAACTTGACTGGACCTTCGAACTCAACGAGTCCTTTCGAGCCAAGGGAGCTGGCGTACTCTTCGACCGTGGTGGCCGAGACCCAATGTAACGCGCGCAGAGACTTAGAGTCATGCCACGAACAGGCCAAGACATGGAGATGGACGCTGAGATCTCCGCCGACTCCGCCACAGATATCGGTGTGTTGTCGAAGCGGGCTGAACAGTATGGCTTCGACTGCATTTGGGTCAACGAGACCAAGCACGACCCATTCGTGCAGCTGGCCCTCGCGGCTGCGGAGACGAAGAGTATCAGAATCGGGACATCGATCGCGCTCGCGTTCACCAGAAGCCCCACGACGCTCGCCTACGCGGCCTGGGATCTGCAACGGCTTTCCTCGGGGAGGCTGATTCTGGGACTGGGAAGCCAGGTCAAGGGCCACATCGAGAGGAGATTCGGCATGAAGTGGGAGCACCCTGTTCCGAAGATGAGGGACGTCGTTTTGGCCGTCAGGTCGGTCTGGGAGAGCTGGCAGACAGGGAGACCGCTCGATTACAGGGGAAGGTTCTTCAAGCTGGACCTGATGACCCCGTTCTTCAGTCCAGGCCCAGTCGAGAGTCCGAGAATCCCAATCTACATCGCAGGGGTCAACAAACTGATGTGCCGGTTGGTGGGGGAATTGGCAGACGGGCTCCACGTCCACCCTCTGCACACTGTCAGATACCTCCGGGAAGTTGTCCACCCGGCCCTCGCCAGGGGGCTCGAAAAGGGCAAACGGAAGAAGGAGGAAGTGAGCGTAACGGCGTCGGTCTTCGCCGCGGTCGGAGACACCCAGAAAGAGATACGCAGCGTGAGGGAAGTCTACAGGGGGCAGATAGCGTTCTACGCCTCTACGAGGACCTACCGAGGGTTGATGGTGTTACATGGATGGGGAGACGTCAGCGACAGGCTGCACGACCTTTCCATGAAGGGAGAATGGGACAAGATGGCAAGAGAGGTGACGGACGACATGCTGGACGAGTTCGTCGTGGAGGGCCCATGGAATGAAATCGGGCGGGAACTGAAGAGCAGGTACGGGGGTTTGGCGGACAGGGTGAGGCTGTATCTTCCGTTCGACGGAGCCGAGAGATGGCACGACGCGGTGACGAGCTTCAGAGCTTGACGCTAGTCTCTACGGCTCCCGCGCCGAAGAGCAGAATTGAGGGCTCTGTTAAGTTGATGGGCTATGCCTCAGGATCTTGTCCCTGTTAACGGTCGGGCCATAGGGTCAAGATTCGGTCCCTATGGCGCGCGCGCTCAACCGCAGGCTTTACAGAGCCGATTACCGTGAAACTATAATACTCAACCAAACTCCGATTGCCGGTCACTTGCGATGGAGAGCCTACCCTTTGGCGGTCAAATCTTCCAGGTGACCGAAACCGTGAAGGCGGAAAGCGAGCGGGGGAGTTCCTATCTGCTCAGGTGCAAGAACTGTGGGAAGACCCTGAGTTTGGGTGAACGTTTCTTCAATAGGAGGGGGAAGAGACAATGGAGAGTTTCCCGAATATACTGCATGGTCTGCGCTGAAAAGCTTGGTTTTGTCACTCGATAGTGGCATGACCCGACGGTTAACGCCCTTACCCATGACCCGAAGCGCGCGCGCAGAGGGTAACGGCTCAATGGTGAATTTCGAGACCGTGAGAAGGTGATGCGAGGCCTGAAGCGAACCGACACGCCCATCCTGAAGGGCTATCAGCTATTCCACAACTACATCCGACCGCATGAAGCTTTGAAGGGACGGACTCCCGCAGAGTTGGCAGGAATCAAAGTGAACGGAGACAACAGGTGGATGACAATCATTCAGAATGCCTCTAAGAAGGCGTAAAATGCAGACTTATCGTAGGCACGACCCTTGGACGGCGGAGCGAAGTCAGGTAATTTCAGTGCCTTTGGGTATGAACGACTCAGATATTCAAGCTCGGGAATCATCCTTCCCTTCTTGGGCGTAGTCCAATTCATTACTGTCGTATCTATACCACAGTCTGTAGACCAATCCATAGGAAACCTGTCTTTCTTGATATGCTTCCTTTCGCTCGTCGTGCTTGCGGTCAGGACAAATGTGAGATTCAGAGGGGGTATGAGAAGATTTGACGTGTCTTACGTTGACAATAGGGAGGATGGTGGCTTTCTCACCATGTCCTACGTTGCGAAGCGGAGAAAACGAGACTCGTTGGTTCCCAAATCGGTGGAGAGATACCCCGACGGTTTTCGAGAGTTCGGAGCTAAGATGTCCATACCGACCATAAAGGTCGCTTTCGACAACCCTCGTATCATCGTTGCCTTAGGCTTCCTGACTACTGAGGATAT